>JAPDPQ010000034.1 GCA_034506395.1 candidate division KSB1 bacterium
TTCCGATAATGACTGGCAGCATATCATAACTTCATTTTCCGTTAATCGGATATGATGGATCTTATGGTTAGACATCTAATGGTCAAGTGTCGCAAGGCTCAATCCAGTAAGCTGTGCTGCCGTCGCTAGGGTAATTAGCTCCTGACTTCCGCAAATTGGACAACATGCAATTGCTGGAGTTTGGCCTTTTTTTACCCTTTTGTGGTATTTAATAATGTTGATTTCCTTTATTTTCTTTCTAATGATTTTCTCCTGATTTAATCAACTCCTGCTTCTCTCCCATTGAACACAAAGTATATCTCTTCAAGCCATGGAATTTTTTAACAAGAAAATTTAAAAATAATTTTGATGACTTGCTTGACAAAACCATGAAAAAATTTTGAAAAAATTACGGCATGTTCGCTCTTCAAGCACATTCTATTTACTAAAATGAAAAATTATTTCTTGACAATGAAAAATTTATGTTTTAGATTTTAGCTGCAATCATAAGACGCTCTTTATATTTGGAGAACTACCGAGATCCGTATGGCTCGCAAAGGAGGAAAAAAAGTCTATCGGTTTTTCGATTTTACGATTGAAACACGTGAGCATCGTTTGCTAAAGGATGGTCAAGAGATCTATCTTCGGCCCAAGACGTTTGACACCCTGTTATACTTGATCGAGCATCATGGTCGCCTGGTCCCAAAAGATGAATTAATGAAACAGGTGTGGACTGATACCATCGTTACTGAGGCGGCTATGGCTCACTGTGTCGAGGAAGCACGAAAAGCGCTCGGGGATATTCCGCATAATCCCTGCTACATCAAGACGATTCCCCGCTTAGGCTATAAATTCATCGCACCTATTCAGAAAATTTGGCTGAACCAAGACGAGGTCGTTGAGGAAGAATTATCGTTTCTGCAAGTCACTGTTCGGGAGGAAGAACGGGAATCACCAAAGGAGATTGGGGATTCGAAAGCAATGGCATTCCCTTCAATTTCGTTCTCCCCTTTGCTTGTTCATTTACCAAACCGCCTGCAGTCATATTGGTCAAAAACACGAAAAAAAATAACCGTGCTTGTCCTGCTATTTTTAATGATGATTTTTGTTGGAAGATATCTATATCATCGCAGCCATCCTGATATTCAATCGATCGCAGTCCTCCCCCTCACCAGTTTGAATGCTGATCCCTCACAGGATTACTTTGCTGATGGAATGACCGAATCGTTGATCAATGAGCTGGCAAAGATCAGTGCAGTTCGGGTGATTTCACGCACATCGGTGATGCAATACAAGGGCGTCTATCGGCCGCTATTAGACATTGCGCAGCAACTGAAGGTGGATGCCGTTGTGGAAGGTTCGCTATTCTATTCTGATGATCGGGTGCGGATCACCGCACAATTGATTCAAGCAAAACCTGAGCGTCATTTGTGGGCAGATAGTTATGAGCGAAAGATGAGTGACATCCTCGAATTGCAAAGCGAAATCACTACAGCAATTGCCACTGGGATCAACGCAAAACTGCAGCCGCACGAAAAAGCCCATTTAAGTCGAATTCGACAAGTTAATCCTGACGCTTATCACGTTTATCTAAAAGGTCGCTTCTTCTGGAATAAGCGAACACCAGAGGGTTTTAAAAAAGGAATCGAGTATTTCAATCAAGCGATTGCAATTGACCCAAGCTATGCACTGGCTTACGCTGGGTTAGCCGATTGCTATAATCTGCTGAACGATTATGATATATTAGAACCCAGAGAAGCAATTTCCAGAGCCAAAGCGGCTGCTGAGCAGGCCCTGGCCATAGAACCAACCCTTGCCGAAGCTCATGCTTCGCTGGGTTTTGCCCTGGCCCGCTACGATTGGGACTGGAAAGGCGCCGAGCAGGAGTTGTTGCGTGCTATTGAATTGAAACCCAATTATGCGATTGCCCACCATTGGTATGCGCTGCAACTTGCGATGATGGGGCGATTCCGAGAAGCCAGGACGGAAATCAATAAAGCGCTGGATTTGGATCCGCTATCGCTAATTCTCAACGCCAATATTGGCTGGATTTATTTTTTCGAGAGAAATTATGATCTGGCAGAAGAGCAGTTGAAGCGAACACTCGAAATGGATCCAAATTTTATGTCGGCTCAAGTCAAGCTCGCCTGGGTCTACGAACAGCAGGGCCGTTATGAGCAAGCGATTGATCAATTTAACAAGGTGCTTGCTACATTCGGCGATGAACCGCATGTTTTGGCATTACTGGCAAATAGCTATGCGCTTGCTGGACTAAGTAGTAATGCTAAAAAAATTATCGAAGAATTGATTGCGGCCTCAAAGCAGAGATATATCTCTCGCTACTGGATCGCAATGATCTATGCCTGTCTTGGAGAAAAAGATAACGCTTTTTATTGGCTGAATCAAGCGATCGTTCAAAAAAATAGCGGATTGGTCTGGCTGAAGGTCGAGCCCAAACTGGATCAGTTGCGGACAGACCCAAGATTTTCTGAAATTATCCATAAAGTTGGGCTGTTTTAGTGGCATTCAAATTAGATTTTGGGGCTTAAAATCTAAAAGATTATGGTGGTGTTTTTACAAATTGACTGCATAGCCACTCATCATTGAGAAAGAGAATTTGGCGTACGGCGAAAACATTTTTGGTGTAATTCGGTTATTGATAAGAATCATTTACTCATTATTCATCTTTAGCGTTTATCTAGCTCTTTAGAAAGCATTTTCCACCTCACATAAACGATGGCAGCTCTGGCTTCGGGGATCTCCTGGATGCGAGCTGAGGAGACCACGTTTACGATGGCCCTGGCCGAAAGCTGTTTGTTGATCGCCTCCATTTGTCCTTCTGCAAAGCTGAACAATACGTCGAGCTATTAAAATTTCTGGTTTGGTGCGAGATCAATCGCACGCCTGTGAAAAAATACCCCATCGGGGTGGAAATTCTCAAGAAGGTCAAAGGGTCCAATCCCGCCATCGATCCGTCGGTGCGTATCTATATCCATCGGCTCAGGAATAAAATCAAGGCCTATTATGACGACGAGGGGAAAACCGATAAAATCATACTGACGATCCCTAAGGGGCATTATGAGGTTCGATTTCAGCAGCAATCCTTTGTCAAGCGAACCTTGCTCCAGCGCTTAGCTTCTAGACGCCTGCTCGTTCTCGGCATCATCATAGCGCTGGCAATCACCAATAGTTTGACTCTCTTTTTTTACCTCAGCCGACCAAAATCCACTCCAACCATCAGCAACCCGATCCCCAAGGATGATCCGATCTGGAGCGATTTTTTCAGCAATCACCTGCCCACCACCATTGTGATCGGCGACCATTTCCAGTTCTGGGAATTTGATAATGACCAGCAAAAGCCTCGAATTATTATCGATTATGGAATTAATAACCAAGCCGAATTCGAACAGTTCAGCCAGAAATTTCCCAAGCGCTCGGTAAAAAAAGAGCGCCATGGCGGACTGCCCGTAAATTCTGCCTGGAACATTTATGACCTCGCTCATGCCCTGTATTCATTTGATCAAACTGCCACCATTGAGCTTTCTTCTCTTTTTGCGGCGACGCAATTTGATTTGAAAAACTTCATCGACCGCAATGTGATCTATATTGGGGGCTTCAGCAGCCTCCGTGAGATTGGGACGATCCTCGCCAAGTTGCCAATCCAGTATAAATACACCAATAATTTCAAAGGGATTCTGACGGTGAGAGTTCCTGAGTCGGACTCGCTCATCAGCTTTGTGGGCAAGAAAATCGATAACCAATACCATCAGGATGTGGGGTTGATCGCTAAGGTTGCGGGTTCAAACAACGAGAATTATCTGTTCCTGTGTGGCTTCGCTTTTCCCTCCCAGATTGAAACCGTGCGCTTGCTCAATCGCCCTGAGCTGTTGGCTAATCTCTATTCTCAAATTGCAGTAGATAAGCGGGCTTTTCCCAAACACTTTATCATCATCGTTGAAATTTTATGTACCGAATTTTCAGCAATCAGCACCAAGGTGAAATATTTTCGAGAGATTCCTGCTACGGTTCAAAAATAAGCATTGAACGCCATAGTTACCTATTGCTCTTAAATTTCGCACTAGCCCCTCAACTATCAAATAGCAAACGAAAATTATCCATGACTTGTTAAGAGATTAAATCCTTTTGAAAATAATCTCTATCCCCTCCGTACATCCTCAGCTACAAATTAAATACGCAAAAGCGTTTCATATTTCTTTAGGATTTCTACATCCAATTAAATTACCCAATGGCATAAATCTTGGTCAGCTTTTTTTCTATCAAAGGGATAGAATTTTCGCCATCCAAAAGCAGTTTTGGTTACAATACCCAACAAGTCCGGTGAAACAATTTATTTGCTAATAAGAAATTCATAAGAAAATAGTGAAACTGGAAAATTGTTGTAAAGGAGAACTCTGATCCTAAAAAAATTTGCTTGATTGTTTGTTAATAATTTGATATTATGAAATAGGGCTCAAAGTGGTCAAATAGTTGGTTCTCGATAATTAACCATTTGCACAATAAATCCATAGAAAACTCAATTGCTGACTAACCAGTTTGAAGATGACCCGAGCTATTTTAGATTTGAAGCATTCAATAAATGCGATATTAGATTCTGTGAAAGCACCCTTAATAGTATCTGATTGCTGAATACTTTTCATGAAAGAGCTCCCTATCAACAAAATGACCCTTCGAAATGGATCGATAGGGCCATTCGGTAAGGGTATAAATTAAAACGTCTCCAGAAATGCTTAATATGCTTTACCAAAGGGGATGAATTTGACGTGGGGTATGCACTATCAAAAATGGCCAGCTTGGTAGCTGGACGATTGAGTAGTCAATGGTTGACACATTCAATTTCAGCTCTGGTGAATTCCATCTGTTTGTGAAAATTTTATTTCAAAACCTATGCTGCTAATTTTTCTCTTGCGAAGCTATCATATAACCAGGATATGAAAAAACTCATAAACAAAACCACCTCGATTGATAATTTTTCATTCTGAGAGCATTCATTTCTGAGGCCATCGATAGAGCTTTTTCATTTCCTGCAATATATTCTGTTTATTATTAACCAAACCATGGAAAGCAGAAAATGACAGACTCAGCCGAGAAACGGAACAACTGGTTTTCCAGAATCCTTCAAAAAATGCCTCAACAAATCAGAGCGCTAATCATTCTTGTTATCATCTTTTTGGCTGCCTTCATTTTCGGCAGGAGACTGCTGATCCCCAAAACCTTTGGAATTTACGGTCACTATCGGGCGGCGGCCGTGGATTTGAATCTGGCCGTGCCAGCTCGATATGCGGGACAGCAAATCTGTAAAGAATGCCACGAAGATATTGTGGCGATCCGAGATCAATATTCGCATCGTACCATTGCCTGCGAATCGTGTCACGGGCCTGGCTTGGCCCATAGCGAGTCGCCTGACGAGCAGGATCTGCTAGTGCCCAGAGAACGGGAATTTTGCGTCCGCTGTCACGATTACATTGCGGCTCGGCCCAAGGGTTTCCCGCAAATAAACGCAGCGACCCATAACCCTGGGAAGTCCTGCCTGGAATGCCATCCAGCACATGCCCCCACTCTACCGCACGAACCAGGCGAGTGCAGCGCCTGCCATAGCCAGGTGGCAACTGCGCTGGAAGAATCGCAGCATCAGTTCATGTCCTGCACCGATTGTCATCAGGTGCCAGAACAACACAAGATGAATCCCCGAGCCAATAAGCCCGTTCTGCCACAAAGCCGTGAGCTTTGCGCCGATTGTCATGCCGAAGGCAGAGAGACAACCGTCGATGCGCCTCGTGTGGAGCTGGCGACGCACGGCGGCAATTATGTCTGTTGGCAATGTCATTACCCCCACTTTCCCGAGGTGAAACAATGAACAATATAAGAACTGATCAAAGCCGAAGAGAATTTCTCAAACGATGTCTACAAATCATTTCTGCAGCGGCATTGGTGCCGTTGAGCGCCCAGGCCTTCGCAGCGGAAGGTTATAATCCCACTAAGCACGACTACGGAATGGGCATTGATGTCCATAAATGCATTGGTTGCGGTCTGTGTGTTCAGGCCTGCAAGACGGAAAACAACGTCCCCAAAGAGCCGTTCTATTTTCGCACCTGGATCGAGCGCTACACCATTCCTGTGGCGGGTGAAATTACCGTGGAGAGTCCCAATGGTGGCAGCCAGGGCTTTCCGCCCAGTGCATTGGCCCCAAAAGATGTGATGCGCAGCTATTTCGTGCCCAAGTTGTGCAACCATTGCGCCAAGCCGCCGTGCGTGCAAGTTTGTCCCGTCGGGGCGACGTTCGTCTCTCGGGATGGCGTGGTTTTGATGGACCCCGACTATTGCATCGGCTGCCGCTACTGCATCCAGGCCTGTCCTTATGGGGCCCGATTTATGAATCCCCATACCAGAGCCACGGACAAATGCAATTTCTGCTATCATCGCATTACCAAAGGGCTGCTGCCTGCCTGCGTCGAGGTCTGTCCCACTCAGGCTCGGATTTTCGGCGAATTGACAGCGACGCCGAATCCCTTATCCCGATTCCGCCGAGTCAATAAAATTCAGGTGCTCAAACCTGCGTTGAATACCGAGCCCAAGGTCTTTTACGCCAACTTAGACGGGGAGGTGCGATAACGTGGAAAAATTATTTGCGCTGCTCAATCATGCCTTGCAGAACGTGACTGGCTTTATCTACCCCAATGAAGTCGAACTGCATTGGAACATTCTGATCGTCATCTATCCGTATATCACAGGTCTGGTGGCAGGCGCTTTCATTCTGGCGTCGCTGGAGCGGGTGTTTAATGTCAAAGAAGTACAGCCCACTTATCGCCTGTCATTGCTGACGGCGCTGGCCTTTCTAATCGTGGCGCCGCTGCCATTGCAAGCGCATCTGGCTCGACCCGAGCGGGGTATTGAAATGTTTCTTACGCCGCATCTGCAATCCGCCATGGCCATGTTCGGTTTTGTTTATTTGTGGTATTTACTGGCGGTCTTATTGTTGGAAATCTGGTTCGATTATCGGGACAACATTGTCCATTGGTCTCGCAGTGAAACAGGAATCAAAAAAATCATTTATAAAATTCTTACGCTGGGCACGACCGATGTATCTGAGCAGTCGATCGCCCTGGATCGTAAGATCGGCAAATTCATCACCATCATCGGCATTCCCTCGGCGTTCCTGTTGCATGGTTATGTGGGATTCATCTTCGGTTCGGTGAAAGCCAATCCCTGGTGGAGCAGCGTGCTCATGCCCATTGTGTTTTTATTCTCCGCCATTGTTTCGGGCATCGCTATGGTGCTGCTGCTTTATATGATCAGTAATTTCCTACGGGGCAAAAAGAACAACATGCCATGTCTGGACAAGCTGGGTTCCTACTTGCTGTATGTAATGCTCATCGACTTTTCGCTGGAGTCGCTCGATTTTATCCAGCGGCTGTACGAGGCTGAGGAATCCATCAAAATATTGGGGGAAATGGTGCGAAGCAAGCTTTTCATCAGCTTGATCGTCTCGCAGGTGATCATTGGAACCGTGTTGCCAATTCTATCTTTGGCGTTTGTCAAACTGATCCGCACAGCCGAAGCATTTCGTCGAGCCATTTATTTTATTACCGCCATTCTGGTGCAAATCGGTATTTTCAGCATCCGCTGGAATGTGGTTATTGGTGGCCAATTGTTCTCCAAAAGCTTCCGAGGGTTGACCGTTTATAAAGTGGAGCTCTTTGGCATCGAGGGGCTCTTGATGGCGATCGGTTTGCTGGTCCTGCCCTTTGTTATCTTATGGATATTGGTGAAAATTTTGCCGCCGTGGAGCGAGAGCGATCTCTCGATCGATCCACTGCGCAATCAGAGATAACCAAAGATCAATTGCCAATCTCATAACCTGCTGCCGGCAGGATGTCAAATAGAGCAAGGCGTCATAGCCTTTGGCCTATTGATCATTTGATTTTTAGTTCACTGAATTTTGTTGGAGCGGATGTAACATAAATGAAATATCGGACGCTTATTTTCGTGCTCCTTGCGATCATCATTTTTGTGCTTGGCCTGATTGCCCATTTGCAATATTTTCGAACCAAGCGGCATATTATTGAGTTTTACAGCCAAAAGCAGATGACGCTAGCAAGACAGGCCTCATTAGGTTTGGAAGCATTCATCAAAGATCGCATTCGAACTTTGGAGGTCTTAGCAGATAAACCAGATTTTAAACAATTCGTGATCCCGAATATTTCAGCCGAATTACAATACACCTACAACAAAGTTATAGGTTTTGAATACCTTATTTTGGTGGATCTTTTTGGCCTTCCGAAAATCGGATACCCAGATAATTTTCCGTGCTTAACGGACCAAGCTCCTCAAATGCAACAAAAGTTCCTCGAATCTTTTGCAGCCGCTCGAGATCGTCGAAACACTGAAATATTCTCAAAAGATACCCTTGTAAGTGGGAAAGTTTTTATCTGTTTGATTTCACCAATTTATTCATACCGCAATGAATTTCAAGGCGCTATTTTAGGGGTGCTACATATCAATACAGCTTTACAAGAAGCGCTAAAACCCGTCTTTAAAGGAAAAGATGATTACGTTTGGCTTCTCAATGAAGGGGGCTATTTGCTCTATCACCCCAATCATGAAGATATGCTGCTGCGAAATATGATCAAATCGGAACCAAGCTGTCAGACATGTCACCAACCATTTATCTTTGAGCAACAAATGCTCATGACTGAAATTGGGGTTGGGATCAAACAAAATCGAAACTCTCCGAAAGTGTTGATTGGCTACGCTCGAGTCTCGTTACCAAATACCCATTGGATTGTGGCAATCAGCTCTCCTATCTCCGAGCTACTGGTATCGATTCGAAATCAATTTATCAGTTTCCTCTTGCTGGTTATTTTCATGATGCTGGCAATCACCTTAGGTGCTGTTTTGATCAGTCGCATTAACCACAAATTAATGCTGGCCAAATGGGAACGGGACCAGGAACGTCAGAAGCATCTGGCTATTATCGGCGCCATGGCAGCTCGCATCGCTCATGAAATCAAAAATCCTCTGGCCAGTATTCAAACGGGCATTCAGTTGCTGGAAAGCCAGCTCCAGAATGGAGAGCCACAAAAGAGCTACTATGAGCGCCTACGGAATGAAATCCAGCGGGTTGATAAAATCTTGAAGGGACTGTTGTCTTACGCCCGTGAGGAGCGACTTGAAACCCGATTAATGGATATCACCCCATTGATCAAACGCTTTGCGGCGTTAATCACACCGACGCTGGAAAAGCAGGGATTGGTACTGGAGACGCATATCGACGCCGATCTGCCACAGCTCTGGTTGGATGAGCTCAAAATGGAACAGGTGCTCTGGAATATTATGTTGAATGCAGCTCAGGCCAGCCCCCCTGGCGGACGAATTACTTTGGCTGTTAATAAAAATCACGGGGGACTGGAAATCCGATTGCGGGATGAAGGTTCAGGAATTCCAGATTCGATTCGTCAAAAGATCTTTCAGCCGTTTTTTAGCACCAAGCCCCACGGGACTGGTCTGGGGCTGGCGATCAGTCAGAAAATTGTCGAATTGCATCGAGGCAAAATTACCATCGAAAGCAAGGAAGGAGCAGGCACCACTGTGGTAATCTATTTGCCTGCGCGAGAAGCCAAAACATGATGGCTGAGAAAACTTTCCCTGCTAATTGATAGCTGTCCGAAATTATTATCAAGTGTCATTTCGAGCCACCAGTTGGCGGAGAGAAATCTGTAATTCCAATCTTTGTGTAAAAATTAGATTCCTCACTTCGTTCGGAATGACAATCTCAGGGACATTTCGTTCAGGCTCTAATTAAGCCAATGAAACCAATCTCGCAACTGACGAATTTTCAGCTTTAATGCAATCGACAAGGTTTTAATCATTAGGCCTCACATGAAATTTGCCAATGTTAATCCCGAAGAGTAACAACTGTGTAAATCTCATTTAACATCCATTGGAAGCCATTTGAAAAATGAACCCTTATATTTTAATTGTAGATGACGAGGAAAACCTGGCCTTTTTTCTAAAGAGTGCACTGGAAGCCAAAAATTATGCAGTGGAGACGGTGGGATTATTGGCTGAAGCGAAAAAGGCGCTGGAGTCCAAATTTCCCGACCTGCTGCTGCTGGATTTGAATCTACCAGATGGGAATGGACTGGAGTTATATCGCCTCATGAAAGAAAAGGGCCTGGGCATTCCGACGCTGGTGATCACCGCCCACGCCTCGGTAGGATCGGCTATCGAGGCGCTGAAATTGGGGGTGGATGATTACATTATCAAACCTTTCGAGCTGGATGAAATTCTGGTCAATATCGAAAAGCAGCTTCAGCGATTTCAACTCAACAATCAATTCAATTACTACAAGCAACGGTTACAGGCATCGTATCAGGACGAATTTTTCATCAGCACGCTGCCCGAGATGCAGCAACTTCAAAATCTGGCAATAAAAGTAGCGCAGGTTGAAGAAAGCACCATCCTCATAGAAGGGCCAAGTGGTACAGGCAAAGAGATGCTGGCTCGATTTATTCATCACCATTCGCCGCAGGCCGATGCTCCTTTTGTGGAGATCAATTGCGCTTCTTTGCCAGAAAATTTATTGGAGAGCGAACTGTTCGGCTATGAGCCTGGTGCCTTTACCGATGCCAAAAAGCGCAAGATCGGCTTGATCGAATTGGCGCATAAAGGGACGCTATTTCTGGATGAAATTTCAGAGATGTCTCCTGCCCTGCAAGCAAAATTGTTACGGGTGATTGAGACTCGGGTATTCAAACGATTGGGTGGGATCAGGGATATTAAAGTGAGCTTGCGGATTATTGCCGCTTCGAATCAAAACATTCGCCAGCGAGTGGAAGAAAAAAAATTTCGTGAGGATCTATTTTTCCGACTGAACATGTTCTATCTGACGCTCCCACCTTTGAAGGATCGTAAAGCTGAGATTCTGCTAATGGCACAGTTCTTTTTAGAGAAGATTGCCCGTCAACTACGGCGTCCAGTGCGACGCATCGCTGCTGATGCCCAGAGGATGATTCTGGATTATGATTGGCCAGGCAACATCCGTGAACTGCGCAACACTATCGAACGAGCCGTGATCCTATGCGACGGGGATACAATTGAGCTCAGACATTTAGCCTGCGAAATGATGCAGCAGCAAGCAACTTTAAAGTCATTCCAACCGACCATCGCCGATCTGGAGCAGCTTTCTTTAAAGCAATATTTAGATGGGATCGAGAAATCACTTCTGCTGCAGGCATTGCAGATGAGCGGCGGGAATCAATTGCAAGCGGCAAAAATTTTGGGAGAGGAACGGCACATTGTTCGGTATTTAATCAAAAAGCATAACCTAGAGGACTATCAAATCTCAATGCCCAAAATTTCAAATATCAAATAGATCATAATATTGATATCATTTGGTAGAATGAGATTTTTTTCCAGCGGATGATCAGAAAGCAACACAAGCAAAATCTCGGCATTGTCGCTATGCAACCGATTGTATCAATCCTGTGGAAATGGTGATGTTCATCGCTTTGCTATGTTTATCCCCCCGAGCTTATGAAGTGGAGAAAATTAGCCACTTTATTAACCAACAAAATTCCAAATGATTATCCCTCCTATTCGGTCATTTTTGCCGCGTTTTGTCAATAATTTCTGGTGAATTTTAGCCTTTAAAAAAGTTGCATGAAGAATGATTACCCATTAAGCAATTGAATTTAGAGTAATTGCTGAGCCATAAAATAATGGCATATAATTTGACATTTATTTTACAGAAGCGTCATAAAGGGCAATCAATGAATATTCTGGTGATCGAAAACGAAGAGTTTCTGGCAGAGAACCTCTGTCGCTATCTCAAAAAAATTGAAAATTTGAGCATCAAGTATGTGACAAGCGCCCAAGAGGCGTTGCAACTTTTATCTAAAGAATGCTATGATTTAATCATTTCGGATCTATGGTTATCAGATGCTGAAGCTGATGATTGGCTATTGCAAGTTGGCGAAATTTGTGAGGGGCAAAGCTTAATTATCACGTCTGCCTATCCCATACCCGAAAAGGTGCGATTGTCCAATAAGCTGAATATCATTGGCTATTTCGAAAAGCCATTTGATATAAAAATTATAGTTAACTTAATCAATCAATTAACCAAATCATGAGGAGTTGTTATGGTTAAAAAAGCTACCCTAATTATCATGGTCGTATTTGTTGTTGCAGGCATGGTAGCAGCGCAGACTGTGAAATTGGAGCCTTATGGAATTTCGCCCCGTGATGCAGCGAAAGATCCCAACGATCTATTTGATCGGGCTTATAATGGCCTGCTCAATGTTGGGGTCGAAACTCAGATGTATTTGAAAGGCTCTATTTCCAGCGGCAAGCTAACAAGCCCAAGCTGGAGCGTGACCAAAGCCCCTACTGGTTCGGTAGCGACGATCACCAAGACCGTTGATCTGGATACAGCCACCCAGGTCGCTGTGTTCACACCTGACCTCGTCGGTACTTATGAAGTACAATTTTCTGCCAGCGGCAAATCTGCAAAAGTGACCATCAATTCAGCGACTTATGTTGGGGTAGGTGATGGCAACTGTGCCCTTTGCCATAGCGGAAAAACCAATGAATGGAAAAAGACGGGGCATTATTCCCTGTTTGAACGAGCCATGAATGGCGATCCAGAGGTTGCGGGGCATTATGCTTCCTATTGTATTAGCTGTCATGTAACAGGTTATGATAGAAACGCCAAAAATAATGGTTTTGACGATCGACCATTTGTTTTTCCAGATTCGCTTTATCCTGGTCAATATGATAGCTTGCTGAAAAAATTTCCTGATGCCATGAAATTGGCCCGGATTCAATGTGAAAGTTGCCATGGCCCAGCAAGCGCTCACATGGGTGTAACCAGTGATTCCAAAATGGTATCCTCATTGAATACGGAAAATTGCGCCTGGTGCCACGACTCTGGAACATTTCACGTTTATCCTGAGCAATTGGATTATTCCGCTCATGCGCACGCTACGTCAACGCCGAGCGGGCCGGGTCGTGCCGCTTGCGTCCGTTGTCACACGGCGGCTGGATTCGTGGATTTTCTGAATGGAGTCACACCGCCACGCACCGATTACGTTCCAATCACCTGTTCAGCTTGTCACGACCCGCATAGCGACAAGAATGCCCATCAAGTGAGAACTGTGGAGGCCAAGTTAGCCACAGGAGAGGTCATCACCGAAGGTGGTCTGGGCAAGCTCTGCATGAACTGCCATCAGAGCCGTCAGAATGCAGTGACATATACAAATGCTGCCTCCAGTCGTTTCGGTCCGCACTATGCTCCTCAGGCGGATATGATCAGTGGCAAAAACGCTGTCACCTTTGGCAAGAATCTACCGACTTCGCCCCATCTGAAGGATATCGAAAACTCATGTGTGGATTGCCACATGGCCCCAGGCATGTCCATCGATCCTAACACTATCGTGGGCTCCCACTCATTTAAAGTCGTGGACAATAATGGCAAAGACAATGTTAAAATTTGCCAGGGATGCCATGGCAATGTCGGTGAAAGCTTTCACGAAAAGAAATTCTACGTCAATGGCAATGCCGATCATGATGGTGATGGCAAGGAAGAAGGATTGCAAGAGGAAGTTCAAGGCTTGATGGATCAATTGGCGGCATTGCTACCCAATCCAGATCCGCATGCTGAAGTAAACAATACCTGGACCAAAACCGAATTGAAAGCTGCTTTCAACCATCGGATGGTTTACTATGATGGGAGTCTTGGCATACATAATCCTGCATTCACCGTCGCTCTACTTAAAGTTTCGATCCAGGCGTTGAAAAACAATGCGATTGAGGGCGAAATCGTTGCCATCGAAGATGTTCCCAATGATCAGGGCAAACAAGTCACAATCATCTGGGATAAATTTGTCGATGACGGTGTGGCCGTTGATCCAGTTGCCAAATATATTGTCAAACGCCAGGATGGTGAGGTCTGGGTTGGCGTCGGCGAATACACCGCCCACGGCGCCGATCGATATGCGTTAGTCGTTCCGACGCTTTATGACTCAACGGCTGCCGGATTAGCTCTGACCACCTTTAAAGTCGTGTCCATTTCGCAATCGGGGAATGTTCATGAATCATTGCCAGCCCAAGGGTATTCAGTGGACAACTTAGTGCCTCATGCCCCAGGCAATTTCATGGCAATGGTCGCTGCTGGCAATGTCGAGCTAAGCTGGGAAGCACCTGCAGATCCTGACATCAACTATTACAAAGTCTTTCGGTCAACAGACCCATCATTTGTCCCCAGTGACAATAACCTTGTTGGGACCACAGTAGAACTCAAATTTACCGATAAGCCAACATCGCTGGGAAGTTACTATTATGTGGTTGCTGCGGTTGACTTCTCAGGAAATTTGGGTGAATTCACTCATCCTGTGAATGCCACCTTAACTTCAATCGATCAGGCCGACACTGTCCCATTAACTTATGAGCTCTATCAGAATTATCCCAATCCATTCAATCCTGAGACCTCAATTAAGTTTTCGCTGAAGGCAGCGGGAAATGTTTCGCTCACCATTTACAACTCGGCAGGACAAATGGTGAAAAAGCTGATCGATCAGGAGATGGCGGCTGGGAATCACAGCATTAGCTTTATCGCCGATGGTATGTCTTCTGGTGTATATATCTACCGCATCGTGGTCCACAATAGCGAAGGCAATCAGTTCCAGGCGATTAGGAAGATGATATTGATGAAATAATAATTCAAATTATAATTCAGAAATGTTCCGATGAGTTAAACTACTCATTCAATTTCTTCAGAAAAGCCGACCTCAGTGAGAATGAGAGTTGGCTTTTCGTGTCTAAAAGAAACTCAAACTGCGTCTCTTTGCGAAATGTCATAAGAAGATTACATTCTTATAACTGGGCAAGCAGGAATTTCATCACTCGATTGACTTAAGCATCAATTTCCAAGAATATTCCTGTCACCCAGCATAGATAAGCAGGAATGCCACTGTCTCTTTAAGTTTTGATTCTTTAAAAAGTAAGCCAACTCCTATGCGATCAAATTAGGGCTGCTTAATAATACAGAAATTTTGTCCAAAATTCTTTAGCAAACTCAATTATTCAAAAAAATAGATTGCATTTTTAGAAATATATTATTATATAAAATTCCTAAATCAATTTCTCACCAATTTTAGGAGAAATACTATGAAGTATCTTACCAGAGCAGCGATGCTGACATTTCTAATCCTATTGATTGCTGCATCGCTTTATGCCCAGGTGCATTTTGCTACCAGCATTCACGCGACGCGAGCGGGCAAAAATTTTTGGTATGGCGCAGACACCAGTGTTACCAAATCCCCAGCACCAGGATTCGAGACATTAACCAATGTCCCAATTAGCCATCCAAATGTTGCCTGTAATTCCTGTCATCCAGGCGATAATTTGGATGCCAATGGTGATGCCTACCCAACTCCGTTTCCAGGCGCCAGTTGTGTCGACTGTCATGCCACCAAATCGGGCAACCGAGTGACAGAAGATGATTGCTACGGCTGTCATAGCCGTCAGGTCACTGAGGCTAAGACATTGAATTATTCTGATGTGCATCGCAGTGCCAGCACCCCCTTAAAATGCTGGGATTGCCATAAGAAATCAGAGCTGCACGGCGATGACGGTGTGGCTTACAATTCGATGTTCGAACCTGGGGCAATAAAAGCTGATTGCGGGGATTGCCATACCACCCAGGCAGGAACGCTCCCAGATCATAGCACTTATGATCCACACAAAGGAAAGCTTCATTGCGATGCCTGCCATACTCAAACGGCCGTGGCCTGCTACAACTGCCATTTTGAAAGCCAGGTCGATGCCGCTAAGAAACGGGCGAAGCAAACCATCCATGGTTTCATAATTTTGGTCAATCGAGCAAAAGATGGCAAAGTCGGAACCGCTTCATTCCAATCTCTGACCTATAAAGGCCATGCATGGGTGGCGTTTGGACCGTTCCATTCCCACTCTGTGACCGATAAAGGCAGAAAGTGTGTGGATTGCCATCAGAATTTCGGCGGCCAGATCCCTGCCATTCAGGAGTACAATGCCACAGGCAAGATTCATTTTGCCAAATGGAATACCGCTGACAGCACATTGAGCTTTGTGAAGGGTGTCATCCCATTCCCAGAAAACTATCAAACCGCCTTCAAAATGGATTTCCTGACCTATAATGGCAGTAGCAGTGATCCAGTTGCCCCATCGAAAAATTGGTCATTCATTGGTAAAGATACTTGGGATGGGCATCAATTGCTTTTTGCGACCCCGTTAAGCCGTGCCCAAATGAGCAAGCTTGGGATGAATCCGCCGACAAGTATCGATGATGCCGCAAACGGTGCTCTACCCGTTCGCTATGCGCTGCATCAAAACTACCCCAATCCCTTTAATCCAACCACCACGATCTCTTTTGAATTAGCGGAGGCGCAATTCGTTGAGCTGAAGCTTTTCAATTTAGCGGGACAGGAGATCCAAACATTATTGAGCCAACCATTATCAGAAGGGCGTCATACTGTGACGCTATCCGCTCATCATCTTCCTTCAGGCGTGTATGTCTACCAGCTCACGGCAGGCGATTATACCGCTAGTAAGAAATTAGTGGTGATGAAGTAATTCGTTCTAAAAATTCGGTTACAGTATTGCAAAGCCGACGTCTTCAATTTAGACGTCGGCTTTGAATTGTTAAATCCTGGCTGAACGCATAGAAATAAAAATGATAAATCGCTGATGCACTCGATGGCGTTGATGCGCATATTAATAATTTTTCTGTTGACTTTTTGAAAAAATTTTAATATGATTGTTTGAACTTTCAATTCAAATAAATGCATCTTAAGAGATGTTAATTTCATCGAAGAAAACATCGCATCTATTATCGCCCTTGCTCAAAGCACCAATAGCATGCCGTCTATTCAATCTATGCATTAATAAACTATTTTCTCAGCAAAATATTTTTGTTCCATCCCCCACACGAATTTTGTTCGCCATAAAAGGGGGCAAAATCAATTAACCGGAATGAGAACAATATGAAAAAGACCCATTTATTTTACCTCGTCGTCACAGGGATGATGCTTAATTTTATCGCCCATTGTAGCAAATTGCAAGAAGACTTGCCGACCCAACCTCAAGCGCCACCAGTTCAGGCTCATCCTTCTGGCTGGACAGATACCCTGGCAGCGAGTTTTCATGGCAATTATATCCGCCAGCACCAGTGGGATCTGACGAGCTGCCAACAATGTCATGGGAAAGATTACGCTGGTGGGACATCGAAGAGTTCTTGCAATACCTGCCATATAGGCACGCCTGAGGGGTGTACCACCTGTCATGGCGGTGTTGACAACAACACAGGCGCTCCACCTAAAGATTTGCAGGGCAATAAAACCACGACGGTAAAAGGCGTCGGCGCTCATACTATTCACCTCACAGGCGGGGCTTTTAGCAACGGTTTTGCCTGCACCGAATGCCACAAAAAAGTGGAGCATTTCAACGACAGCCATCATATTGGCCCCGAGCTGTTGCCTGCTGAAATCGTCTGGGGCGAGCTGGCCAAAAAAGGTGATGCCGAGCCATTGTGGGATGGAGTCCAGACCTGTCAAAATGTCTATTGCCATGGCGAGTTCAAATATGGCAACAAAGACAATAATCCCTCTTGGATCAAAGTTGATAGCAGCCAGGCTCAATGCGGTTCGTGTCATGGTTTGCCGCCAGCCGATCCTCATCCGGCTGTCACCCTGTGCTATTTTTGTCATCCTGGCGTGGTCAATGCATCGATGGAGATCATTGACAAAAACAAGCACATTAATGGAGAAAAAGATTAATGATAGCTCTCTCCCACAGAAACGAAATGCCACAGAATTAAAAAGATCAAAGATCCATTTCTGTGGGACAGCAGTTCTGGGGGAGAAATATACTTCTGAAAAATAGAGAAGCTTGTCATTCCGAGCGAAGCGAGGAATCCTGTAATTTTAAAAGCAATAACGGATTGCCTCGTCGCTTCGCCCCTCGCAATGACTTTGTTATTTTACATGAATTTAGTAGGAAAAAGACTTTCTAAGCCAAGCTCGAATGAACAAAGCGAACGTATCTCAACATGGAGACTCCAACATGAAAACTGCTTGCCATTGTTTTCTAATAATTGTGTTTTTGTTGATTGTCATAGCCGCCCCCAATTATGCTCAAACCATCAACGCCAGGTTTACCACTGCAGCCTACGCCTGGGAGCAACAGGAGATCGATTCCTCGAAGGCGGATCATTTTCGCTTTTACCAATTGGCGCAACTGTCCATCGGCAGGCTGGGGCTGCCCAATCTCTCGTTTCACAGCTATATCCAATTCTCCAATGACTTTTCCGATCAGGCAGTTGATGATCCCCGCTGGTGGATTTATAACTGCTATTTCGATTTGAAAAATATTGCAAATGCCATTGACGTTAGTCTGGGACGGCAACGCATTTATGCTGGGGTCGGCTATGGCACGGTGGATGGCTTGCAATTGCAATATCGAGTGAAGGATTATTTTAAAATCAAATTTTATATCGGAACCCTGGCCCCGCTCGCCAAATCTACTGAAGTCCGCGATTTTAATTCTGATAATCTCACTTACGGCTTTCATTTGTCATCGACAAAGTTGAAAAAAGTGCGCCTCGGTTTGAGCTATGCTCGCCAGAGCGTGGAGCCAATGCAATATCGCTCGCCTGGTCTATACACAGGCACATTTCGGCTGGAGCATCCCATAACTGTGTGGCAAAAGGAACTGATTGGGTTGGATGTGAGCAGCCAGGTGTCCTCAAAATTTCAGCTCAATGGTCGGCTGGATTTCAATCTTCAGGCAGAAAATGTAAAGCGAGGCGAATTGGGCGGGCGCTATCAATTCAATCGAAATTTCGAAATCGGGCTGGACTATATCTATCGCACACCGTACATCGATCAGAATTCAATCTTTTCGGTGTTCGAGATCAATCCCAATCAGGAACTCGCCTTGCAGGGACGCTATCGCTGGAATGATTATCAATTTTATTTAACGGCGGCCAACGTGATTTTAGAGGATGACAACAATTTTCGGCTTGGCCTGGGGTGCAGTTGGAAGTCGCTCTACCTGGGATATAATCGACGGGCGGGCTATGGTGGCGATAGCGATGGATTAACGTTCAATTTCAGCTATCCTTTGTTGCCGAAGCTGAATGTCACGCTCGGCTCGAATTTCGCTTCGTACCGATTCTCTGAATTTTCGACTGAAAAGGATCAGGCAGTGGCAGGCGTGCTGGGATTGGATTATAGCCCCACCAAAAATCTGACGTTGCAAGCGGAGGGTCAAGTTTTAAATAACAAGATTTTCAGTCATGATGTGCGGTTTTTCTTCAGAGGAACGTATGCATTGTTTCAGCGGCTGTGACGATTTTTCCCCAACGGATGATAAAACGCCAACGGATGTTTTTCTAAAAGAAAATCTGTTGATGTTCCATCATCCGTTGGATAGATTGTTTCATGATAATCAAAAAAGTCGCGTCATATAAATTCCCAAAAATCTCTTTTCAGGAGAGAGTAATGAAAAAGCAATTCATTTTGATCTTGTCAGGCATCTTAATTTTGAGTAGTTTCCTTTTTATCAATGCCCAGGATAAGCAAGGGATATCGAAGAGCCCGAAATTCTCGCACCAGAAACACCTCAAAGACGAAGGGATGGAATGTACCGATTGTCATGCTTCCATTGCCCAGAGCACCAAAGCTGACGATCGTAACCTCCCAGGCCATGATGTTTGCCAGAACTGCCATGACGTCGAGGACGATCAGAAATGTACATATTGCCACATCGATCTGGGAAATCTGGAGCCCTGGCCTACTCCAATGCGAAAATTTTATTTCAACCATCAGGCACATGGTAAGTTGTCCTGCCAGAAATGCCATGAAGGGATCGAGAAGGCAGACATCGGCGGTGGCAAATTCATTCCTTCCCAGCAGAATTGTAATTCTTGTCACAACGGTCTGACTGCCACGATGGAATGCTTAGAATGCCATTCGAGCTCCACTCCATTTCGACCTGACAATCACGTTCCTGCTTGGTCTCGGGAACATGCCGTTCATGTGAGAGCGAATGTAAGCGATTGCGGCCATTGTCATACCGGGAATTACTGCCAGGAGTGCCATGAGTCCACGAGTTTGATTACCACCAAAATTCTGCCTCAGAGTTATTACCCCAATTACTCGCCGCATCTGAAAGGGCAGGAAAACCAAGTGATCAAATCGGTCCACGGTTTGAACTATCGGTTTGTGCATCAGCTTGATGCGGCAGGAAAGGAGAAAGATTGCCAGATCTGTCACGAGACTTCGAGCTACTGTGCTCAATGCCACAATTCAGGCTTCAATGCCCAGATGCGACCTGCATGGCATGGTGGTCCCGATTGGGGTGCTATTGCGCTGGGCGTTGGCACGGGCGGTGGCCGCCATGCGGAATTGGCTCGACGGGATATCGAACGCTGTGCCGCCTGCCACGAAGTCCAGGGCGCTGATCCCGCCTGTTTGCAGTGCCATACCGATTTTGATGGAATCCGAAATACCAATCCCAAAACCCATGGCTCGGGCTTTGCCAATCGTTTCGAGGAAGACTCGGATTTCCATCACGATGATGGAGCAATTTGCTTTACCTGCCATACGAATACCAAACGGGCAGGCGTGGGATTTTGTGGCTATTGCCATGGTCACAAGGAGGACGAGCATTGATAGCGACCCGCAGGCGGTAGCTGGGTCATCATCGCCGAATTGATCGAAGCCACTCGTCGCTTTTCATCGTAATAGCCGTAGAAAAATAATTATGCTAACTCATCTGAAAAGTTGTTGTTCGATCGCATAAGTTAATTGAGCTGATCGAAATCGAATCATTAACACTTCACCAAGGGTGTGCACTATTTTAAATTTTTGCTCGTTAATTACAAACCGTAAATCGTCATCAAATAGAGAGGAAAGCGTTGAATTACAGATTCCCTTTAATTGTGATGTTATTGTTAATGGCCACGAGTAGAATCAGCTTGGGCCAGGTGAAAACTTCAGACTGCATGGAGTGCCATGGGGATAAAGATTTAACCAAAGTGAAAAACGATTCCGTTGAAATATCGTTGTTCATTGATATAGATAAATTCGGGAATTCAGTCCATGGCGGCTTTGAATGTGTAGATTGTCACCGCGATATCAATGAAATTCCCCATGAGGAAAACCTGAGGCATCCCGATTGCAATCAATGTCACGACGAGGTGGCAGCCCAATATTTCCAGAGTTTGCACGGCATGAGCTTAGCGAAGGGCAATGAGGATGCACCTTATTGTTGGGATTGCCATACTTCGCACTATGTTTATGCTGGGCAAGATTCATTATCGATGACTTCGAAATTGAATCAACCAGCCACCTGTGCCAAATGCCATTCCGATCAGCGGGTGATCACGAAATACAATATTCCCATTGCCAATCCATCCGATCGATACATTACCAGCGTCCATTATCGAGCGATCAAAGAAAAAGGCGCAACGGAATCCGCCTCGTGTAGCGATTGTCATGGAGTTCACGACTTAGAGGCAAAATCGCACCCGACTTCAAGGATCAACAAATTCAACATCCCGAAAACCTGCTCGCAATGCCACGGGGGGATCTATCAAGAATACATTGAGAGCATCCATGGCGTGGGATTGATCGCTGGGCGCACCGATAACCCTGTCTGTACCGACTGCCACTCGGAACATGGGATCAAAGCACATACGGACCCGACTTCGACAGTTTACGCGACTGTGGTTTCGCAAACTCTCTGCGCCAATTGCCACCAGGCCGAACGCATCGTGGCAAAATATGGTCTAAAAGAAAATGTTGTGAAAAGCTATTACGACAGTTACCACGGCCTAGCGGTTCGGGGGGGATCTGTGGTCTCGGCGAATTGTGCCAGTTGCCATGGCGTGCATAACATTCGTCCATCTAGCGACCCCAAATCTACCATTCACAAATCGAATCTTGCGAAGACTTGCGGCACCTGCCACCCTGGGGTTAGCGAGAAAGTAGCCCAAGGCTCAATTCACGTCTACGCTTCTCCCCAATCGGACAAAATCATCTACTATGTCACGATTTTTTATTACACCCTAATTTTTGGCGTGATTGGGGGGATGGTATTTCACAATGCCCTTGACTTTCGCAAAAAGCTGGTTGGTAAATTCAGAGGTGACTTTGTCCCCCATCTCGCTAATTTCGATGGCGGAATGATAGAACGGCTGACGTTGAATGAACGAGTTCAGCATTTCCTATTGATGGGTAGCTTTATTGTGCTCGTGTATTCTGGCTTTGCTTTGAAATTTCCCGAAGCCTGGTGGGCTGCCCCACTGGTCCGCTGGGAAGGAGCGATAGTCTTTCGTGGATGGTTGCACCGAGTAGCTGCTATGGTCCTGATCGGTTTAGCTATCTACCATGTGTTCTATCTGATCACCACGAAACGAGGCAAAGAACAGATCAAAGCGCTTATTCCAAAATTAAAAGACCTGCAGGATGTCATTCAGATGCTCAAGTACTACCTCGGTATCGTCGATGAAAAACCCAAATTCGATCGATACAATTACATCGAAAAGGCAGAATATTGGGCACTCATTTGGGGCACGGTGGTCATGTCAGTTACTGGCTTTATCTTATGGTTTGAGAACATCTCGCTGCGCTGGTTCCCCAAATGGATCACCGATGTCAGCACAGTCATTCATCTCTATGAGGCAGTTCTGGCGACCCTGGCGATTCTGGTGTGGCATTTCTATTTCCAGTTCATCGATCCGAGCATCTATCCGATGAATACCACTTGTCTCACAGGCAAAATGCCAGAAGATCATTTTCGGGAAGAACATCCGTTAGAATATGAGCGGCTTTTGGCTGAAAAAACGGAATTAGCCAGTTCTGACCAAGCTGAATCCCTTTAAAATTTCTTAATCGTATCATCCAAGCTTCTAAATCTAATAGTCAGATATAAAAGACTTTCCAAATAAATTTGGAGCAAAAAATGGTCGTTATCATCGTAATCATAACCGTTATTATCTTCGTGCTGGCGGATTATTTCGTTCGACTTACCATGCAGAAGGCTGAGGAAAGGAAATTAAAAAAGGAACGAGCGGCAGCGTTGGATACTAGTTTGCGTTTGGATTTCACCACAGAAGCAAAAACCCTTAAACGTGTCGAAGTTGACAATCCGAAAGCCAAAATTTTAGCTGTGGATGACGAGGAGATCGTGCTCGCCAGTTTCCGTAAAATTTTGGTCCTGGCTGGGTATTCAATTGATACGGTTGAAACAGGTCCCGAGGCATTAGGGCTGATTCAGAAACATGACTACGACTTTGTGTTCACCGATTTAAAAATGCCTGATATGGACGGTATTGAAGTGACAAAGGCGGTCAAACATCTGCGGCCAGATATCGACGTCATCGTTATTACAGGGTATGCTACCATCGAATCGGCTGTTGAAACCATGAAATATGGAGCGATGGACTATGTGCAGAAACCATTCACGGAAGACGAACTGGTCGCATTCGTCAATAAAGCACTCATCCGTCGCCAAGATCGAATTGAAAAAACCACTAAACCTCAGGTGCGTTTGGTTACTCCATCGATTGGGGAATCGACATCGAAACATGAAATCAATGTCCCTTCTGGCATTTTCCTGTCTCCATGTCACTCATGGATCAGCTTAGAGCGCAATGGCTTAGTGCGTATTGGCATTGATGATTTTGCACAGAAGATGCTTGGTAAGTTCGACAAACTGACATTACCCAATCGGGGTCAGCGTGTAAATAAAGGGGAGCATCTGTTTTCGGTCCATAAAAGCAACCAGACGATCACCTTTCCTGCCCCGATCAGTGGCAAGGTCGTTTCAGTCCATGCCGAGCTGAACAATCGAATCAATCTGCTCCATATTAAGCCCTACGAATTGGGATGGATTTGCAGCATTGAACCGTCCAATCTCCATGAAGATTTGAAGATGTTAAAAATTGGAGCAGAGGCTGTCGATTGGTATCAGAAAGAGGTCGACAAATATCAAGAAATGGTCAAATCCATCGTTCGTGAGCAGGAAAAAATGAGGGGTGAAAGAGAAATCTCACCAGGAGAAGCAGCCGAACAATTACAACGGGAAATTTGGGCGCGATTTCCAACTTCTTTTCTTCAATCATGTTTTTAGACGTGGATTAAAAATTTCATTCAATCAAAGTTTTGCATCGAAACCAACAAGGAGACAAACGATTGAAATAATGTGAAAAATAATTTCTGTAAAATTTTATTGGTGGTTGAGATTATCCAATTCGCTCTCTAAACAGGTAGGAAGCATTTTTAATAACCAGCCCCGACCAAATGGGTCGGAGTTGATCAGATTGGGATTCTGCTGGAGTTCATGATTTATTTCAATCACTTTGCCACTGAGCGGTGCCCAAACCAAGTGAATAAGTTCCTTGCTCTCAAAAATTCGAACGCATAAATTGCCCTGCCAAAGATCTGAATAGCGGGTTGGAAATTCGATCCTTTCAAGAGGTCCAATCCGTCCAAAAAAGGTCTGGCCAATCCCGAATGTTACAGCCCCTTCGGATTCCAGCCTTGCCCAGGAATGCTGGCCCAAAAAATAATAATCACTCTTTTCTTTCTTCCAAGCTTTACTAATCTCAGCAGAGCTGACATGCTTTGCATCTCGTTGTCCTGCATCTTTTATTATAGCCCTATGCCTCATCGCTCGGTAAACCACCCCCAACAACTCATGGACATCAAACGGCTTGGGAAGGAAATCGAAGGCACCTGCACGAAAGCTGCGGATTGCATTCTCGACCATGGCATATCCCGAAATAATGATCACAGGAACATCAGGATGGGTAATTTTCAGTCGATTGATTAAATCAATCCCAGAGACGCGAGGCAGCATCAAATCGGATATGATCAATTTATAGCTATTTTGCTCCAGTTTTTCAATTGCGGTTTCAACATCAACAGCCTCATCGATATTGAATCCCTCTAAAACAAGCAACTTCCTGGTCGCTTTGACAATAATTTGTTCATCGTCAATAATGAGTATATCAAATTGTTGATTCATAGTTCTTCACTTTATTCAAAGTTGAAGAATTGCCATTTATCGGCAGATGGATCGTAAATGTAGTCCCTTTCCCCAACTTGCTGGTGACGTCGATCTTCCCATTATGTTTTTCGATGATCCCCCAGACGATGGCGAGCCCCAACCCAGTACCTTTTTGCCCTTTGGTCGTATAAAACGGCTCAAAAATCTTGGTCAGATTTTCAGGAGCAATCCCGCAGCCTGTATCCGTCACTTCAATGACAATAAACTCAGATTCGGTTCTGTCACTATTTTTTACAACGATAGTAATCTCGCCACCTTTTTCATCGATCGCATCTGCTGCATTGACAAGCAAGTTAATCATCACCTGTTGCAACTGATTACCGTCGGCTCTAATCAATGGCAAATTATTCGGAATGTTGATATGCAACGAGATATTTTTGAGACTCAACTGGTTGCGCATAATTCGCACTGCTCGATCAATCACCTCTTGAATATCGACGCTCGTCTTTTTGGGAGGCTCTTGTCGTGCAAAATCAAGCAATCGTTTCACAATATCGCGACAGCGCAGCGTTTCTTTTACAATGACCTCGAGATCTTCCTTCACTTCTGAGGCCAGGTCGGTTCGTTTTAGCAACATGCTGCTATAAGACAAGACGCCAGTAAGTGGATTGTTGATCTCATGGGCAATCCCAGAGGTCAGGCGCCCAAGCGAGGCTAACTTATCGGATTGGTAGAGCTGCCGTTGCGCAGCGACCAGCTTTGTGGTCATCTCATTGAACGATCGAGCCAAATGCCCGAGCTCATCTTTTTTAATCGGTTCAATTTTGTATTCGAGATTGCCATTTGCAACGATCTTTGTCGCCGTCACTAAGCGTTCAACAGGCTTGCCCACTAATCGATGCACCAACAACCAGAGCATGACACTGATCGCGATAATGGCGCTCCCACCAATGATCAAAATCTTCTTTCGGTTGGCAGCAATCTGTTGTTCCACCTCCACGAGCGACATGGTCACATCGAGAACTCCAAGGACGGATTGGTTTTGATCGTGAGCATGACACTCTGCTTGCCAGCAGCTCGGCTCATTATAAATTGGATTGATGATCGCCAAACTTTTTCTATTCTTCGCGGAAGTAAAAATCCTGGTACGCTCAGGTATGGTCAATTTTTCAATCGGTGCGTCTTCTGCATGACATGCATAACAAGATTCTGCTTTTTTATCAACCATCTGGTTAATTTCGGTCGTGTCCGTGGAATAAATTATTTCCCCGAGTTTGTTAAATATACGTATCTTTTCGATGCATGGCTGTTCGCTGATGGTCTCGATGATTTGATAGGTATGCTCCCGCTGGTTTAGCAGCATGTCATATCTCGTCCCGCTTTTGATTACTTCGCTGCAATGATTGGCGTTTTGCTCGACCAGTTGGATCATGGCGCGGTGCTGCGATTCAAAAATGACATAAAAAAAAATGACAACGATCGAAATCGTTGTGCCTCCCACAGCGAGGATGAGCTTGTAGCTAATTTTGTTGAGCATTGGATATTAGGACCAAAATCCAGTTGTTAAGATAAAAATGATCTCATGAAAAATAACGCTGAGAATTTTTAACTTTTTTTGAATGAATATAAACCAATTGTTGATTATAGTCAAGCGAAAAATTCAAGGCGCAAAGGCAGCAGATATCGCTTCGATCTTGTCTACTTATTGCAATTATGTTATTGGTGATTTAATCCACTATTTTGTTGTTCTTTGCCACAGAATCTCAGCGTCCAACTTTTTTAAATAAAATTAAAAAAAGCGTTGACTTATTTAGAAAGATGTATTATATTATCCCCGTAACAGAATTATGAAATCTCAAATGGTTCTAAAATAAAATAAACCGATAAGCGGTTTTTGGATAATTGTCCAATCTCGTTTTAGTTGCTTGAGAAAAAATTATGCTGATCCCGAATGTGAATTCAGCTTTGTTTTCTTATCTCCCCTTGCCCGCTTTCAGTATTTTTTTCTTCGTCTCAATTCTTAGGCTTTCTTTTTTCAAATGTAATTTATCCTTGAGAATCGATTTTCTGGGGTTCATTTAATTAGAAAATCATATCATAAATGAAATAGGCTTGAAAAAATTAAATCAAACTGAACAAAATTCGAAACTGAGATCTGATCTATTGATCAAAAGGAGCATGAAAGAAGCTTGACCGGAATTATTTTAGCAGGTGGCAAAAACAGCCGCATCGCCATGACCAAAGCACTGATTCGATTTGGCGATACGACCATAATCGAGAGAACTGTCAATCTTTTTCGGAAGCTGTTTAATGAGATCATTGTCGTCACCAATCAATTTAGCGACTATGAACATCTAAACGTGAAATTGATAAAAGACCAGATCCCTGGTACTGGGCCGTTAGGTGGATTGTACTCAGGTCTGCGAGCCGCTTCCTCCGATTACAGTTTAGTAGTAGCCTGTGATATGCCGTTTATTGATTCCGGCATTATTCTCCACCTTCAAAATTATGTCTACTTGGCAGAATATGATGTAATCATCCCCGAACTGAACGGATTCATCGAACCGTTGTGCGCCTTCTATTCAAAAAACTGCATCCCGGCTATTGAAGCGCACCTCGGTCAAGGAGATTTCAAAATTCGCTCGTTCTATCCTCGTGTCAGGGTAAAAGAGGTGCCATGCAATCACTTTCGCTCAATTGAGCGCGCATTTTTCAATATTAATACCAGAGAAGATCTGCAATTAGCGAGAAAACTCCATTGTGGATGATCTATTAGAAAAGATAGCTATTGTTCAAATCGCCGATGATAAAAGATTTGAATTGGATGATGTTGTCGTTAAAGAGACCCCGCTGACAATTTTTGTCAATGACGAAGAATTGGTAACATTATTGTGTTTACCTCAGCATCAGAAAAACTTGGCAATTGGATTTTTATTTTCAGAAGGAATTATTACCAGCAAAGTTGAGATTGAAAGCTTACATTTCAATGCCAATCGAGGGCTTGTTTGGATCAAATTGAATAAGCCTTTTGCTATAGATGATAATTTTCGGAGAGGCCGAACTGTTACTACGGGTTGTGCGAGGGGCTTAACTTTTCATCAGATTTTTGAAAAATGGAATGGCGATTTTGTTTCAAGTAAGTTGACGATCGATCATCGGATCATCCCAGCATTGCTGACGGATTTTAAAAATCGGTCGCAGCTATTTCGCGCGACTGGGGGAACTCATAGTGCGTTGCTTTATCAAGAGGATCGGTTTTTGCTTGAGCGGGAGGATATCGGCCGTCATAATGCCATTGATAAGATTATTGGCGAATGCGTGATGCATGATATTCCTGGCGCTGATAAGATTTTGATGACTAGTGGTCGAGTTTCTTCGGAAATTTTGCTCAAAACTGCCCGCTATCAAATTCCGATTTTGATTTCGCATGGAGCACCGACCTCAGCCGCTCTTAAACTGGCTGAAGAAATCGGCATGACGCTGGTGGGTTTCGCTCGCGGAAAACGGATGAATATTTATACGAATGATTGGCGAATCAAGTGATAAACGCTCATGAGGAGCACCATGACGCTTGAGGCTCAAATCAATTTCTTGAAAAAAAGGGGACAATTTGATGAAGCTTATTTGTTATTCTTGCGACAAATTTTGACCTTCCAGTCGGATCTGAAAGCAAAAATTAATAGGGAAAAACTTGCAATCCTGGGGAGAACCAGCGATGTCGACTCTCGGTTGCAAATGGGGCTCCCTTTGTTGGAGAAAAATAACATCTATATCGAAGGCGATGCTGTTCACTCCGATTTCGCCCAATTTCTTTTGATGCTCGAAAATTACCCTCAAGAATATCCGCCAGAAAACATTACGGCTTTGCGCAATCTATTCAATGAAAATGACAGGTTTCCGGACCAATTTATCCAAGCTTTTGTGGCTGAGAATAAAGACTATTTCAGCCAGCTCTCTCAAGCCTATGATATTGCACCAGGCACACTGATTTTTATAGCAAAAACGGTTAGCTTACCATTTTTAGAAGCACTTGCTGAATTGTTGAAACCATATTTGGACAAGAAAAACGAAGTCTGGCTGCGACCATTTTGTCCATTATGTGGTAATTTCGCTGGGATGGCCAGGTTAGAAAAAGAAAATAGACAACGACATCTATGGTGTGCCACCTGCCATACAGAATGGGCTTTTCATCGAAACCAATGTCCCTATTGTTCCAATAACCACCCAAATGGCATTCGATATTTTTTTGATGATAATGAGCCACTTTATCGGGTTTATATTTGCGATGAATGCAAACGATATCTGAAGACTGTAGATGAGAAGAATTACGGGTATATTCATCCGCTGCAACTTGAGCTGGAAGACATGATCACTTACTATTTGGATGAAATTGCAGTTAAAGAGGGCTATCGAAGTCCACTTTGGTGGTACGATCTAGATATGCCTCGTCATGCGAATTAACGATTAAGTTGCGGAATCGAAATGCCATGTCTGGACAGTGAATGATCCTGCTTAAATCGATTTGATTTATTTGTTATGTAGCTATTCTCACGATTCGAGTGATTCGCTGATCACAACATCTTATGTGATAACTCCCATCGAAATCAGTAAAAAGTTAGATCAATCATTAACTCATAACTAATTCTGGCATATTTAAAATTTCAGCGGAGGAGAAGGCGGATATGAATGTATCGAGAAGAGGATTCTTGAAAGCTTCATGGGTCGCTGGTTCCACGCTCGCATTGGGAGGTCTTGGGTGGAGTAAGGCATTTGCTAAATCGCCCAAGGAATATAAGTTGAAATATGCGACGGAAACCACGACCATTTGCCCGTACTGTGCCGTTGGATGTGGTATCATCGTTGCTTCGCACAACGGTAAGGTGATCAACACTGAGGGAAATCCGGATCATCCGATCAATCGCGGTTCTTTATGCAGCAAGGGCAGCTCCTTGTATCAATTGGCCAATAACCCGAGACGGCTGACCAAAGTATTGTATCGCGCGCCTTATAGTGACAAGTGGGAAGAAAAATCCTGGGAGTGGGCGCTGGACGAAATTGCAAAGCGGATCAAAGCGACCCGCGATGCCTCGTTCACCGAAAAAAACGAAAAGGGTCAGGTTGTCAATCGCACCACGCAGATTGCCTCGGTTGGCAGTGCCGCATTAGATAACGAAGAATGCTGGCTTTACCAAAAGATGCTTCGCTCATTGGGCCTGGTGTATATCGAACACCAGGCACGGATATGACACTCGGCAACTGTAGCGGCTCTGGCAGAGTCGTTTGGCCGAGGGGCAATGACCAATCATTGGAATGACATTGCCAATGCCGATTGTATTCTCATCATGGGGAGCAATGCGGCAGAAAATCATCCAATTTCGTTCAAATATGTCACGAAAGCCATAGAACGCGGTGCGACATTAATTAGTGTGGATCCTCGATATACACGGACCTCCGCGAAAGCGCACATTTATGCTTCATTGCGCTCGGGAACTGATATCGCATTTCTGGGCGGTATGATTAAATACATATTGGATAATGAGCTTTACAACAAAGAATATGTAATCGAGTACACCAATGCTGCCCATCTCATTAATCCCGAGTTTAAATTTGAAGACGGGTTGTTCTCAGGTTATGATGCAGAGAAACGCAGATATGACAAGACAACCTGGGCTTATCAACTCGATTCCAGGGGAATTCCAAAACGGGACGTCACGCTTCGAGATCCGAATTGCGTGTTCCAATTGTTGAAGAAGCATTTCTCCCGCTATAATCTTGAGATCGTATCGAAAATCACTGGGACTCCGACCGAAAAGTTGCTTGAGGTGTACAGAGCCTATTGTGAAACTGGCAAGCCAGGGAAAGCGGGAACGATTCTGTACGCTATGGGCTGGACTCAGCACACGGTGGGCACCCAAAATATTCGGGCGATGTCCATTATCCAATTGCTGCTCGGCAATATTGGCGTTGCTGGTGGCGGAGTGAATGCTCTGCGCGGTGAATCCAACGTTCAAGGATCCACGGATCATGGGTTGCTGTTCCATATTCTGCCTGGCTATTTGAAGACACCCAAGGCGTCTCAACAGACTCTGGCTGACTATAACGACCAGTCTTTTGCAAAAAGCAACGATCCGATGAGCGCCAACTGGTGGAGCAACTATGCGAAATATTCGGTCAGCTTTTTGAAATCGATGTTCGGTGAGCATGCCCAAAAAGAGAACGATTTCGGCTACTCTTGGTTACCGAAAATCGAGGATACTGGCAATTATTCTTGGATCAGCTTATTCAACGCCATGGATAAAGGCGAGATCAAAGGATTCTTTGCATGGGGACAGAATCCAGCATGTAGCGGCCCTAATAGCGACGGCACGATCAAAGCGATGACCAATCTTGATTGGCTGGTAAATGTCAATCTCTGGGAAACAGAGACTGGAGCTTTTTGGAAAGCACCTGGCGTCGATCCGAAAACGGTAAAGACCGAGGTATTTCTTTTGCCTTGTGCAGCATCCATGGAGAAAGAAGGTAGCGTAACCAATAGCGGCCGCTGGATGCAATGGCGCTACAAAGCCGTTGATCCGCCTGGCGAAGCAAAGCCGGATGCGGAGATCATGCATGAACTCTTTACTCGAATTAGGCGATTGTATGAGACCGAGGGCGGTGCATTTCCTGATCCGATCCTTAAAGTGAAATGGGACTATGCACCGAACGGCCATGTTGATCCCCATCTCATCGCTAAAGAGATCAATGGCTACGATTTAACTACTGGGAAGCTTGTGGCCAAGTTCGCGGACCTGAAAGATGATGGCACAACTTCATCCGGTTGCTGGATCTATTGCGCCAGCTATACGGAAGCGGGCAACATGGCTGCAAGGACCGACAATAAAGATCCCTCAGGAATTGGGCTCTATCCTAAATGGGCGTGGGCATGGCCAGTGAACCGACGGATCCTTTATAATCGGGCTTCCGTGGACAAATATGGACAGCCATTTGATAAAGAACATCCCGTTATTCGCTGGGATCCAACTGCAAACAATGGTGAAGGCGCTTGGGTCGGCGATGTGCCCGATGGCCCGTGGCCTCCGCTGGCGAACAAGGAGAAAGGCAAATACCCGTTCATCATGCGAGAGGAGGGCTTTGCCCGGATTTTCGGAATGGGTTTAGCTGATGGACCATTCCCAGAACACTACGAGCCGCTGGAATGTCCAGTCGAAAAGAATTTGCTGTCGAGCGTATTGCTCAATCCCACGGCCAAGGCGTGGCACAAAGTGGAAGGCAACATGAACAAATTTGCTGCAGTGTGCGATCCAAGGTACCCATTTGTCGCCACAACCTATCGAGTGTCCGAACACTGGCAAACTGGTGCGATGACCCGACAACAAGAATGGCTGGTGGAAATGCAGCCAGAGATGTTCGTGGAGATGAGCAAGGAATTGGCGAACGAACTGGGGATTAAAAATGGCGATCGAGTGATAGTTGAATCAGCTCGTGGGGTTGTCCGCGCCAAAGCGGTGGTGACGGGTCGCTTCAAACCATTCAAAATTGGCGATGGTCAGACCATCCATGAAGTCGGATTACCGTATTGCTTTGGATTCATCGGATTGGCCACAGGTGACAGCGCCAATAAATTAGCTCCAGCGATCGGCGATGCTAATACCATGATCCCTGAATCCAAAGCGTTCTTGGTCAATGTCAGGAAGGAGGTGGCGTGATGAAACACGTATCATTTCTCATCGATATCACAAAATGCATCGGTTGCCGCGGCTGTCAGGTGGCCTGCAAACAATGGAACCGATTGCCCGGCGAAAAGACCGTCAATGTTGGGACGCATCAGAATCCGCCAATCCTTTCTGCCAAGACCTGGACCCTGATCCGCTTCGATGAATTCGAAAAGGAACAAGGAGTCGATTGGGTATTCACCAAGATCGGATGTATGCATTGCGAGAAGCCTGGTTGCGCCTCGGTCTGTCCAGTTGGAGCGCTGCATAAAACCGAGACTGGTGCAGTGATTTATGACGACCACAAATGTATCGGCTGTCGCTATTGCATGATGGGCTGCCCATTTCGCATCCCGACATTCGAATGGGATAAGGCGTTCCCATATATCCGCAAATGCACATTTTGCTACGATCGGTTATCTGAAGGCGAAATTCCAGCTTGTGCCAAGGCTTGTCCAACTGGTGCCATCACTTTTGGAGAGCGCACCGAGCTGATCGAAGAAGGAAAAAAGCGCATCAATGCAAACACTGGCAGGTACAATCCCCATCTTTATGGAGAAAAAGAAGTTGGTGGAACGTCCGTCCTTTATCTCGCTCCAAAAGGAATTGAATTCGCATCCTTAGGCTTTCCAACTTTGGGTGAACGGGCGCTGCCTACCTGGACGCATAATGCGCTGAAATTTGTGCCTGGTCAGATCGTGGTCGTGAGTGCACTCATGACTGCGTTCTATTGGTTGACCAAGCGGAAGATGAAGAACAAAGCCGAACAAGAGGAGGTGTAGCATGGCGAACAAAAAGGAAAAGATCTTTGGAACTGGCTCGATTGTGCTATTCGTGCTCATCGGTCTGGCTCTGATTGTCGCATTGATCCGCTACTTCCTGGGGTTGGGCGCCATTACCAATTTGTCGGACGCCTATCCGTGGGGAATCTGGATCAGCTTCGACCTCCTTTGTGGCGTTGCTCTGGCAGCGGGTGCGTTTGTCACTGCGGCAGTGGTCCATATCTTCGGTGGCGAAACCATGAAACCGCTGCTACGTCCCGCGATCGTCACTGGTTTTCTCGGCTACTTGCTGGTCATTATGGCACTTTTGGTGGACCTCGGACAATATTTGCGCATCTGGCATCTGATCATCTTCTGGAATTTCCATTCCCCGCTGTTCGAAGTCGGGTGGTGTGTAATGACCTATACCACTGTACTGGCTTTGGAGTTCGCCCCAATGGTGTTTGAGCGATACAACCTCAAAGCGCCCCTGAAATTATTCAAAAAAATCTCCATTGTGCTTATCATCGCTGGCATCGTGCTTTCCACGATGCATCAATCTTCACTCGGAACGATGTTCTTAATTATGCCTGAGAAGCTCCATCCCTTGTGGCATACGCCCATCTTGCCAGTGCTGTTCTTAACCTCAGCAATTGCAGTTGGCATTGCGATGGTGATCTTTGAAAGCACGATCAGCGCCAAAGTGTTCAAGCGAAAACCAGAAACCTTTGCTCAAGGTAGGTTGGCCATTGGTTTGCCTTGGGTGCTGGGGATCTATTTTATCATGAAACTCGCTGATTTGATCGTCCAAGGCGATTTCTGGCTGCTGTTCAAGGGCTCAGCGGCAAGTTACTTGTTCATTCTGGAGATGGTTATTGGGGTGATTATCCCCTTCTTTATCTTCTTGAGCAAGCGCGTTCGCCAAAGCACCAAAGCAATGTTCAATGGCTCGTTGTTTGTCATCGCAGGACTGATATTGAACCGATTCAACGTATCCATGTTCGGCATCAAGGCTCCAGCTTACGCATGGTATTTCCCACATGTGATGGAAATTATTATCACTGTCGGTCTTGTCTCTGCGGGAATTATGGCGTATTACCTTATCGTGCGCAACTTCCCAGTATTAACGGAAGAGCCTTCGCACTGATTATTCGGGTCGAGCTTTTGAACTGGTTGACAGGGTAGTTTGGCAATCTTTTTAGAGGACTTCGCCCCTCTAAAAGGATTGCCTTCCCTGCTTTGACATTTGAAATCTGAATTGTCGCTGGGCGACCACATGCTCAAAATCAATATCGCATAACTGAAAGAGCAGCCAATGAAAAAAAGATTTGCTTTTTGGATTTCGATTGCAGCCATAGTTTCGATCGGATTTTTCTGTTCCACACTCGAAAGCCAAACGATCAAGCCGCTATTGAAACCGGGTGATCCTATACCAGCAATTGAAATTAAAGCGAATTTGACAAATGCAGAGCGGCAATATCTCGGGGTTAAAAATTCAAAGAAATTTCGTCTGAGCGAGATTCAGGCTTCAGTCATCCTCGTGGAATTTTTCAACAAGTATTGTCCGCACTGCCAGCGGCAGGCGCCAATTTTGAATGAACTTTATAACGACATCCAGCAAGATGCTGAGCTAAAATCCAAGGTCAAAATGCTGGGGATTGGGTCAGGTAATAACGCACGACAGATAGAGCTATTTCGACAGGAAAAAAACATTCCATTCCCGTTAATCCCCGATGAAGAATTTGTGTTGCACGACGAAGTTGGTCGCCCAAAAACACCTTTTACGATTCTGATCAAAAAAACAGATCATGCCAACGGAGTGGTGAGCTCAGTATCACTGGGTGTTGTTACAAACAAAGATCAGTTACTGGCGGAGATCCGCACCCTGGTTGTCTCAAATGTTTTGGTGCTCCATAAACCAGAAGAGCAAACAGGAGCGCCGCAGCGTAAAGGGGATGCGGCCCAGCTAAGCGACGAGGAATTTCAAAAAATCGTGAGCGATCGACTGGCCGCTTCCGGCGAAAAGGTGATCCAATTCCAACGCATCCTGACTGTCGATCCGATCTTCGATATTGTCTATAAAATCCAAGTGCAGCGATCAACTGGCCTAGCGACCGTAACCTATTTTGTTCGGAAAGTGTACCGAAATACGGTGTGTGGCAATTGCCATGATGCCCATTTCTGGTACTGTTTCGACACGAAAGGGAAAATCATCAATTTTTACTCTATTTATCTCACCAAAGCTTATAACAAGCTCTGGAGCGAGAGTGAATTACTTGCTTTTACCAAACGGTTCATCGGACGATCGATTCAGGACAAATTTATCTTTAACCCTACAACAGATGCAGTGACTGGTGCAACAATTACCGCTAGTTTGATTTACGATACGCTTGGGGAGACAAAAAATTTGTTCGCTCAACTGAAAAAGATGGGAGCCATATAGTCAATTATTCAAACCGAGCCAAACAAATTTGAGGAGGTTAATCCAATGAAGCGCGTGATTCTGATGAATCTTTTTCTCTTAGTTTTAGTTGCTACTCTTTCTGCTCAAGTAAAACTGGAGCACTACGGTTTTCTCAAAGGCGATATGGTATATACCACAAAGGGCGTAAAATCTTTTAATGCAGAAAATCTGACCGCTGCCCAAGTCGCCAGCGGTGTTGATAATCCAGCATTAGGTTTCACTGCACAGCACAGCCGTTTTGGATTGAAAGGCAGCGCTGGTGATGCGATAAAGGTCGGCGGCACGCTCGAGCTGGATTTCTTCTGGGCTGGTTTTGATGCCAATGCTCGATCCCGGGTTCGCCTGGCTTATGCTTCCATGGCGAAAGGAAATATGGAACTCCGCTTCGGCCAACAATGGGATCTGTTTTCACCCAATATCCCAATGACCAATAACACCAATGGTATCCTCTGGTTCAGCGGCAATTACGGTTTTCGTCGGGCCCAGTTCCAATTCCATTACAAAATGCCCATGGAAAACATGACCCCCATGCTCCAGCTCTCAATCGGCGAGGCAACCCGAGAGGAATCAGGTTTGGGTAGCGATAATAAAGCAGCATTTCCAATGATTCAGGGACGTCTCTCCAGCAAGTTTATTAACAAGCATACGCTGGGCGTTTATTTTGTTTATGCCAAATACGATCCGAATCCAAATTCAGATAACGACGAGTTCAACACCTCTGGCTTCGGTCTGGATTTCGACTTTCCATTCAGCACCATGCTGGCATTGAAAGGCGAAATCAATATGGGCACCAATTTGAATAACGCCAACTTATTCACCCCTGCTGGCAATGGCGCAGCCAAAGATGATCGCAAAAGCATGGGCTTCTGGATTAATGCGATTTCCAAGCCATCGACCAGTGTGAACTTCGTGCTGGGTTTCGGCTCTGATAAAAATCAAACCGATAATTTGGCCAATGGAGCAACCGAATCGAACAGCACGATTTATGGGGACATTATCTTTCCATTCGGCAATGGTTTCTCGATCGCGTTGGAAGCTCAGCACATTTCAACCAAAATCAAAGGCGGCGATACCAACTCCGCCCTTGTATTGGATATTGCAGGAATTCTTAATTTCTAATTTGGAATCGTCGTGATGATCGTCATCCGCCCCATTGGTGGATGACGATCATTCAATTTTATTAAATCATATCTCCGAGTCCTTCTGCCTACGGGAAAAATCCCACGGCAAAGGACCGATAGGGTTTGATTGGAAACGGTCAAGCCTCCCGGACTTGGAAAGGAGATCCTATTTTGTCTCTCGATTTTCCTACGAGTACAACCACAAGGGACATCCTTTTTAATCCCCAATCGATTCATTATGCCACAAAAACACATGGCATGCATGGAGCGGGAGAGCTACTGGATTGCTTTTCGATCGATTCCCTGAGGAGAAAATTAAGCCGCAATTTGCGCGAATTAGACGAATTGCGCTGATGACCGATTGGCGCAATTAGACCAATTAGCGAAATTAGCAGTGAGAGAATTATTGATTTCAACTCAGGAGGTTTTATGCGCTTTTCAAATTCACCTTTGCTCTCGTTCATCGCCGCAGTTCTTCTTAGCCTCGGTTTAATAGCAGGATGTGATAAAGATAATCCTACAACACTGAAACCCGATCCAGAAGACTATCTCTGGATCCATTTTAAATCCGATTCCATTAAAGTAGATTTTGCTTCGCTACCAAAGATCGATGCTGATGGCGAGGAAGCCATTCAACTCAGCTCGTTTATCAGCTCGGCGTTGATCCAACCTTACCAGGACAAAAATGGAAATCTGCATGATACGCGACGCTTATACTCTTATCAAATTGTCGGTGACGATGGTTTTTCCGCCACGGTGAAAGGATATCCAAATAATATTTGGGAGCACCTGGCATTAGGACATATTCTCACAAAAACTCGGCAGGTCGTTTTCCCCGATGACAAGATCGATTTGCCCGGGGCTTACAATGTGAAATTCGCTCGGCATATTTATATCCATCGCAAGTTTGATGTGGTGACACCAGACTCGATATCCTTCATAGAGCTGAGAAAATTAACTCCGATTTCGATCAATAATCCGGATGGCGTGGCGGAGCTGGCGCTGCCACTAAAAGATTTCTTATCACCTTTTGTGGCCAATCCAGAGAATCGACAATTCAGCCTCATGGCCGTCGATGGCTACCAGCCGCCGACGGATTTGACCTGGGATCAATTTCAAACAGGATACTGGCTGTTGACCAGCGAAATCACCTTGTTCACTGATCCAGCCCTAAGCAGTGGAAAATATAAATTGAAAGTATTAGAAAAGATTTTGGTGAAGTAAGCCATGAGACGAATCACGATTCTGCTTATTATTTATTCGCTTTTTTCTCTAAGAGCCCAGTACGGTTTTGGTCAATCTCAATATTTCTTTCAGGGTGATTCTGTGGTTGAAGCGTATCGCTTGCAAGAAGTGGTTGTGTACGGCAGCCGTGAGCCCATCCCTGCTTCAATGAGAATTGAGATTAATCAATCGCAAATGAAGCACCGAAATTCCGCTACGGTAGCAGAGTTGCTTAATTTGGAGCCAGGATTGAATCTCAAGTCGGGATACAAGGGTGAAACTGAAACACGAATCCGAGCCTTTCGCTCCAGCGAGGTATTGGTTCTGGTGGACGGCCGGCCCATCAATCCCGGCTATTACGGCAAAGTCGATCTCTCGATGTTGCCGCTCGACAATCTTGCCAAAATCACTATCGTGAAAGGACCGGCATCGGTTGCCTATGGTGCCAATAGCATGGGCGGGGTGATCAACATTATCACGCAGAATGGCATGGAAAAGCCTCGGACCGTTATCGAGACGAAATTTGGAGACCACCAATTTCGTCAGCTCAACTTGAATCATAGCCGGCAAATCGATCGCTGGAACTACTGGTTTTCGGCCTACGAGCATTATTCCAAAGGCTTTACCATGAGTCAGGAATTTGTGCCAACGAAGTACGAAAACGGGGGCTTGAGAGACCTGAGCTCCTATCACAAAATGGGTATTAGCGGCAAGCTGGGTTTTCAGGCGACCGAGAAATTTTTGTTGGCCCTAGCATCCGATTATCATTGGGCGAAAAAAGATATTCCGGTCGCTACCCGTTTCGTCCCGGGAGATACTCCCCGCTACTGGCGCTTTCCACATTGGAAACGATCCAGCACTACACTCAGTAGTGAATGGCAGCCCAATCCTAAACTTCTTTTGAAATTGATCCTGTTTGCAGATTTATATAATGATCGGCTGATCAATTATCTCAATGCCAACATGAGAGATGACCAGATCGACTATGATTCGCTGCTTGAAAATATCACGCTGGGTGGATTGATGCATGGCGAATATCGGCTATCGAGCCAGCATCACCTCCTAACTGGAATCCAGTTTCGGAAGGATTTGATGGAGAAAAAAGCCGATTTGGAAGAGCCATGGGAGGATCATTTTGCCATGACTGGCTCAATATTTCTGCAGGATGATTTTCAGCCCTGGAAAAAGACGACCATAACGGCAGGAGTCGGATACCATTTCCATCGAACCGAATCCAAAAATTCTACAAGCCGATTTGCACCGATGATCAGCTTGCAACAAGAGCTGCCTGGGGCATGGAAATTATTTTCGAGCTACTCCCATGCGATTCGATTTCCAGTGCTGCATCAATTGTATAGCGCCACTTCTGGCAATCCCGAGCTGCAACCCGAAAACGCCGATAAATTCGAACTGGGGATCAATAAAATATTCCAGTTTTCCGATCCGAATCGATATTGCTCAGTAGATTTGGCAGTGTTCTACAATAAAATGGACAACATGATCTATCGGGCCACCCGCTCATTGCGGTTTAAAAACTTAGCTCAAGCGACGATGCAAGGAGCAGAAGTGCGATTCGATTGGTCAATTCATCGTTTTCTGGGAGGCGAATTTTGTTATAGCTATATCGATGTGCCCCGGTCCGCTCCTGAGATTAGCGATTACTTGCCTGCAAATAAACTGCGGCTGATGGTAAATTTGAAGACTGATTTCAGAACAAATTTGAATTATGAAATGGGGTACGTAGATACTCGGCATTTTTATTATAGCAGCGTTTTCGCCGTGACATTGCCGGCTTATTTCGTCCACAATATCAACATTAGTTATGAGTTGACGAAAAAGATCAACATGCGACTGGAAGCGAGCAATCTGTTCGATGCTCAATATGAAGAGGAATTTGGCTATCCCCAGCCAGGCAGGCAAATTATTGGTGGATTACGACTTATTTTATGAGCTAAAATTCGCTCTTCAGATCATTGAGAGAAAATTTTTAAGGATGCGACCGCCATCGGATCATGGGTGATGGCGGTCGCACAGTGATTTCACCAGCCAATCTCAATCGATACAAGATCTGAACGCGTCTGTTTCTCATTCTCCAGCAGTTGATACAATGAGATCTCTCCAGATCGATAGGCCTCATAATTTGTGGCTGGAATTTTTTCCCCAGAATTCGACACAACAAATATTCCCTTGGCAATCACTCCTTGATTTGCCAAAGGATCAATCAGGGCAAATAAATTTTGCCATAGCACCGCTTCTTCGTTGGTTAATGACCGCGCAAAAAGGGCCACATTACCTGCAAAGAGAAAGAAGATCTTCCTCAATCGAAACCCAAATGGGACTTTTTCGCCTCGGACTTTCAACGTTCCCGAAGAATCTGGGGACAATTTCATCCGCTGTGCAATCTCATCGAACAGATATTCCTTGAGATGCCCATCAAAAGTGAAAACGCCGAAGTCCATCCCAGCGCAGCCCATTGCCGTCAGCACCTGGTTTACGCTCCAGCCAGAAAACTTTTCTGAAATAGAATCTCTGAGCGATTGAAACGCTGGCAGATCGAAAAAGAAGAATCGCCAAATTGATGGCTGCGGTGATTTGGTCTCCAATACGAGCTCAATTTTGGACGGGTTGTTCACCCAATGCATCTCGTGGAGATCTGGAAAGATGATTCGCATATCACCGAATTTCTGTGACCACTTCTTATTTTTTATCGCAAAAGCGCACATTGCCGTTTCAGCTTGTTTCATCCGCGGCCCAGTGATGGCTGATGAATAGCCATCTGGGGCTCTGATCACCAGACGCCTAATGGCCGACCAATCGATCTGCTGACTCTGCCAAATGAAATCTCTCAGATAAACTCCTTGCCACATGATATTCTCTTTGGTCTTATGGTCTGGCAATTCAACACTATGAATCGGGAGAGATTTGATGACGTCAAGATGGATGAATTTCGAAGTGGTATCATTTGCATCGGGATGAACGATGATCAATTCAAAACCCGATGCTCTAAGATCTTGCAAGTCGGCAGAAATGCCGAATGAACAAATCAGGATAATCCATCCGATAATAATGGTTGCTCGAAAACTGATTCTCATCATGGCTCCAAAATAGATTACGACCCTTGGAAAATAGCTAAAATTCTCCTTGCACCGAAAGAGTAAATGTCCTCATTGGCATCAAATTGCTCTCCATCGGTGCATAGTTGTATTGCAGCAGATTATTCACGCCAAGTTGAACGCTCCATTGACCAAGCTTATATGCGAGACGCGCATCTAAAAATTTCATCGGCACTCGGTCGTTAATAGGATAAATTTTGACTGCTTCGATACGCGAGGCATAGCGATAGTCGATTTGCAGATCGAATTTGCCAAACAGAAAGCCAGATTTGAAAGTGGCCAATAATTTGGGCCGATAAGTAAGTGGCTCGTTCCATTTTAAATCCTTATGATCCATTACCGTCAAGCTGGCTTGCCAATTAAAATTGAATTTCAGATGGCTAATGCGAAAAGGCATGCTAAGATTTGTCATCGCTTCTATCCCTTGAATCCTGGCATTGAAGATGTTGCGGAATTGAATTTGCCCACGGATCAAATCCAGGTGTGGCTCAATGAGGTTCTGATATTCGTTCTGGAACAATGCGAGATCGAAGTTCCAGTTTGGTGTCAAATATGTGCGCAGTCCGATTTCATGGGCCCAGGATTTTTCCGCTTTGAGCTTGGGATTGGCTTTGATCTTGAAATTCATAATTGCCAACTCAAGAAAACGTTCAACAATTGTGGCTGCCCGAAAACCTCTCCCACTCGAGGCGCGGAGGATGGTCTTATTTGAAAGTTGCCAGTTGACACCAACGCGCGGACAGAACAAATCTTCCTTGGGGCCAGCGATCAGTTGGTATCGGTCGTAGCGGAAGCCAATTGTTACTCTGAAATTGTCTCGGAGTTTCCATTCATCCTGAAAATATGGCCCGATGAAATAGCCCCGATGGTCGCCGAAATATTTGGTGCTCCCGGCATCATGCTGATATTGCACCCCAAAAGTAATCTGGTGGTTGCTATATGGTAGCCAATCAGATTGCAGCTCTATCCCCTGCCCCACTGCTGGGTTGAAATCGCTGCTTTCGCCGAATTGATTGCCCATAAGGGTCCGCACCAGGGAGGTGCGCAGGTTGATTCCAAATCGGGCGGAAAACGGGATGGCTAATTTCGAATACAGCGTCAATTGATTCGTAGCGGCATAATTATTCAAATTGGCTTCGTCCACTTGATAGGGAGCGTTCTGTCCCTTCCACTGCACGAAAAAGCCACGATAAATGTAGCTATAGGCGGCATAGCCAGTCCACTTAATATCATTTGCAAAGCGATAGTCAAATTTGGCTGTGAGGTTGTATTTGTTGAAGTCGCCGAGCTGGGTGTATCCTGTCGAACGGAATCGCCCGGCCGAAATTTGGACGCCGAGGCGCTGAAAGCTCTGGCTATAACTCAGATCGGTCCGAAGATAATAGAGCCGACGATGATCGGTCCACTCCCATTCTTCATAATACGGCTTATCATATTTTCCCAGATTCACCGCCACGAGCCATTTGGCTGCAGGTTGCGGCGATTTGGTGATGACATTCACCACGCCGCCCAGTGCTGAGGCGCCCCAGAGGCTTGAGCCAGCGCCCTTGAGCACCTCGATCTGCTCGATATCGAGCGGCGGCAGCGCATCCCAATTGATCTCCCCAGTGTCGCTCGAGTGAATGGGAACGCCATCCAACAACAGCAGTACCTTATTGCCTGCGCCAAAGGCATATCCTGATGAACCCCGAATGTTGATCTGATCGCCCACGAAATGAACCCCGGGGGTTGTTTCTAACGCGCCAATCAAATCCGTGGGGCTGCGCCGTTTGATATCCTCTGCCGAAACGATAGAGAGCGACACCGGCACTTGATCCAACCGCTGTTTGGTCTTGCTGGCAGTGATGACAATCGGGTCGAATTGAATTGGGGCTGGCTCAAGGGCAATCATAATCCGGGTTTCATCTCCAGCGCTAACCACTACGCCTTGCTTCAGCTCATTTCGATACCCGATCATCGACACTCGAATCGAATAGTTGCCTGGGGGAATTCTGGCGATAGAAAAATTGCCATTGCGATCACTACTGGTTCCATAGATGGTGCCCAGTAATTGGATATTGGCTCCGACAAGGGGATCCTGAGTTCGAGCATCGAAGACCTTCCCCGCGATTCCTGTTTGAGCATTTAGGCCGCTACTGGCCAACCCAATAAGGATGAAAGCAAGACATAACGTTGCTATTTTAATTCGACCAGATTTCATATTTGAACTTCAATGAACAACCTGTTTTGATTTCATATTTCGATGCCTCTTCCCCCTGCTTGCTAAATAAAGGGAGAACTAACATCCAAACAATCCGAGAGACTCGGATGACAAGCACAATGAATAACACCCCAAATTTGGAACTTCAATTTTCAAGGTTGGGATTGGATCAGAGACCAATCTGCATGAATATCGATTCCAGAGATGGTCGCATTGGCTGGAATGCTCAGCTTGCCAGGCTGCCCCGGTTTATTCGGATCTTGATAAATCCCGATCGTCTTGAAATCGCTCAAATCCGCATGCTCTGGCAGCCAAAAGACAGCCAGATAGTTCACATTGCCGTGGCGGATCGGCAAACGATAATGATATGGATTGCTGTTGATGCTATAATCAATGGATTTGAGCCAGAGAAGATAATGGATATTTTGTTCTGGCGGATATTGATAGGCAGCGATGGCCGTGATATGCGTATTAGCTGGAAATGGCCCATTGAAATAGATCGTGCCTTCAATAGCTGCATCACGGTCGACACGGCTCCAATTGGCATAAAGTTCGATTTCAAAGACTGGATTTTCCTTGGTGATATCAAATCCTAAGGGCTGGAGACTGTTATTCGGATCGAGGGGCAGCGCCAGCACATCCGCCAGGTTGGATTCGGTCTCGGTGCTGTACCACCAGAGGCTGACCGCATCGTAATGGCCGAACGGCAATTCCATCTCAGCATAGACCGTGTCCTGATCAATAGGCAAGCTATTGGGACTGTGATACAGCTCATTGATGGCATGCGGTGGGAACTCTGGCATCACAATGAGATAGATGCCCTGGGTATTTGCCGGCGGCGTGCCACGAAAATAAATGGTCACCGCAACTTTGCCTGGCAATGGCGCAATCCCATGATCAATTGAGCAACGCAAACCTATCAACAATAAGATAACCAGAAAACCAATTTTTGATTTCAGCATTGAGATTGACTCCCAAAGCCCTTTTAACAATTTCTCATCCTTTGCTATGGCAAATAATTACCGAAGCAAAATCAGCTTTTTCACTGAGCAAAACTCACCAGCTTGAATCTGATAAAAATACACACCGGACGCCACAGGCCGATGATGCTCGTCATTACCATCCCAGCGAACTTGATAAGTACCAGGTCTAAAAAAGCCATTTACCAATTCCACAACCTGACGTCCGTTATTATCATAAATGAGAAGTATCACATTCTGTGGTGCTGGCAAAGCGAACGAAAGAATTGTGGCACTGTTGAACGGATTGGGGTAATTCTGAAATAAAGCATAGCGTTTTGGGATGTCCGATTTTTTTCTATTGATGGGCAACTGTGTATACCATTGAGGCTGAGAGGCCACCTGCAGGGGGTGATCTAGAGCATTTGCCAGTTTTTCACCATCAGCTTTCGTCAAATTCTTGGGGAGAAAAAACGCAGCAAAATTAAGCTTGAGGCTAACCGTGTCGCTTGCATTGCTCCGAAATAGGATCCCCTGATCACCATAAGAAATGCCATCGCCGGTATCGCCACCTTCGATATAGGTCTCATCCGCCTGACCGCCTGACTGGCTGTCATGATAATAGACCTGGACATCCCTCCAGGTCGTATCCTTGAACTCAGCATAGGTAAACAGCGAACCCTGATCCCCAGTCGTCAGCGTCCATTCTTTGATCGGTGTAATAGCTGTTCGATCCACTTGATCTGGCACTCCATCGATCAAGACATTTTGATTATACCGATTAAAAAATCTCATCCCGCTGGCAGCCGCATTGAAATCCCATGATTGGCGCAACAAGTCCATTCGAACATAAATGTCTTCATTGGTGTTGAATTCTTTTTTCAGCGTTTCAGGATCGAGATCGGCGCCGCCAGCAATAGTGCCACTGAAAGGATAGAACTTGGTCTTTACATAAAAGGCGGTTTCATGCATTATCAGAGGTTTAAATTGGACCGTTTGTCGCACCTCACGGATCAATCGAACCACCGGTTTTGGGGTGAACCACAGATGATAGCGCTCCTCATCCGTTTCCTGATACACATATAAATTTTCGCGCTCATTGGCTGCTTGACTGCCATTTTTGCCGATGGCGATCGTAAAGATACCCAAATCAAACACGCCAACCAGCCGCAACTTCTGAGTATCGAAAATATCCACGCCACTCCCGAACGGTGGTTTGATCATGATATCTTCAATTAACCCGTTCTTCTTGCTGAGCCGAACGGAATAATAGTTATTGCTCACCAGCATTTGATCTGGATCGAACTGAAACCCGTATGGCGAAGGCACTGGATCATTAATGGTGCTGGAGCGAAATAAGTAGCCATAGGCGCGGTTATTGGGATTTTCGGGATCAGTAACCGTAATTTCAAGTCGTGGATAATTTTTTGATTCGTCGTTATCAATCCACGACGAACTTGGTGCTTGGTCGCCCAGGTCTCGCAGCATGAACACCAATTCATCTCGCAAGTCCAATAGGCCATCATCAGGCAAAAAATAGAAATCCTGAAACGCGCCCGGGCTGAATGGGTCCTCCCCATATTCCATCTCATCAAATTGAAACGGGATCATAGCCCAGCTTTTCGTGTTATCGTGGAAGGCAAACATAAAGATTTCCGATATGGGGGCATTATAGAACGAGGCCAACACTTCGCCACGTAGAACCACTGGCTCATAGATGCGATCCTGATAAAGTTTTTTGGTCGATTGAGCAGATACGACCGATCCCAATATTAGGATCAAAAAGCCGACGATGATCTTTTTTCGCCGCATACCAATCACTCCCCGTTCACACCACCATTTCGATTTGCGTTTGGAAAAAACAGATTTCAAAAATTTGTCCAAAATTACGAAAAGAATTAATTGAAGTCAAGGCTTATTGTGTTACCTTTTTGAAATTGGCAAAAAGAAATCATCGAAGCCGTCGTCATTGAGCAAACATGAAGGGGAGTTACATCTATAAAATCGAATCATATCAAATTTTTCGAAGCTCCTTATTTTGTTCAATTCATCTGATTTTATTACCCTAATTTGCTGGGCAGCGCTTTGAAGGAAAAGTAATTTAGAAAGTTTGAACCGATGATAATTGACCTTGATGAGTCGAAAAATTTGCCTCAAAAAATACAGCCAGCCAATAGACCAATTCAGTCCATTGGCTGACTCTTCGCTCCGTCAACAGTCGATCTTGACGAGTTAATAAATGTTCTACTTGGATTCAGATTGCACGATGCGCATGGATCGTAATCAATCAAAATGCCGCCTGAGCACCAAGCCTCAAATTCCATTGATAGTGATTTGAGGTGGGAATATTATAGCTATTGTCCCTCCTCTCTGAATGAGACCTTCCATAGGAGGCATTGACCAGAAATCGGAGCTGATTCAGCAAATTTATCCTAAGGCCTGCGCCAAAATCATGAGCCGACCCACTGGCATTTTTGTATGAGTTCTTTTGATTATCATAATACAGAGAAACTTCCATGTTTGATAATAGGCCAGTTTCCAGGTCAACGCGAACGCCTTTTAGATTGGACTGATAAAAAGAAGTTCGATGCGATTGTCGCCAGCTAATGGTAGCCACATAATCTTTGGGCTGAACGATGCGACCATAAAAATAATCGAAATCATTCAGCTCATCACCAGAAAAATTCAAATTATAAAAGGTCAGGCCTGAGGAATAATTCCAGGTGCTTTTGTCGTTGTCATTCTCAGCTTTTTCTCTCACCCTGGAATATTCGGCATTGAGAAACAGATTGATATGATCGGTCAATCCGAAATCAAATGCATCGTAAAGGCTCCATTTCAGATTAGGGTCATAGTTCTTAGAATAAGAGGTCCAATGAAGTTGATTTTTCAGCTCAGATTGTTTCAGATAAATGCCATTATAGAACGAGCGCCGGAAATCGATTGTCGACAATGTTCGATGGATGGAAAGATAGTTGGCGCGAAGATGAACGGCATAACCATCTCTCTTGTCAACTGATTTGAAATATTCCTCAGTACCGCTAAAATAGCGACTGGTTCTGCTATAAGTCTCCTCTTGATGGTTAAAGTTAACCGATCCGTCAAATAAAAATCGCCGATCAGGGATAAGCCAATATCGGAATTGAGGTTTTCCATTCTCTGCTTTTGGTAGCCAGTGCCAATTTGCTGGATGAATATTATGAAGAGGAATAGGGCTATCCGCCGCCAACACGGCAAATGATATGTGGAGTTCGTTTGTCATTTTAGCGAGTGACTCCATCCGTTTCAGACGAATGGAGTCATTTTTCTAATTTAAACCCCTATATGCCAAAAATTAAAAGCCCTCTCCACAGGGTTCGAGCTCTTCAAAGAGGGTGGCAACACTTATGCATGGCACAATATGACAAATAACTATTTAGTGAATCAATTCAACTTAATTGAAAACTAAATATCTAAATCATTTTGACAATTCACAATGAAGAACTGCAATTGATATTTCAAAAACAAATTCGCTTCATTAATGAAAAATAAAAAATGATTGAGGATAACTTGTGTAATAAAACAAAATTCAAAATTACAGTTCTGGTCTTCTGAATGAACTATATTTCAATTGCTTTTCAACGCTTCGATCAATCGTTCATCCAAAATCAATTGGCTTCGGTCTCGCAGATGCTCCAAAAAACAAAAAGAGGGTCTCTAATAAAATTTCAGTTGCAATAAATGATGTCATATGTTATATTTTAGAAAAATGAGTCAGTCGGCTCATCATGGGCATAAAATCATGAAGGTATAATGGGGTATTGGATTTGTGTCATGCTGTTGCTCCAGCGCTTTATTGACGTCTTATTTAATCATTTTTTTCCCAAATGATAAAAGAATTGGATCCTGGGCAAGAATTGTTGACCGTTTGCCAGTTGGCGAACCAATCAAATTGCTCGAATCCGTCAACTGGCGAATTAGTGAACTTGGTTTAATTCGGGAAATTAGCGGTTACAGGTCTTTTTGCTCTGGCTCGTTCAGGTCAGGTGCAGCTCAAAAATAGGATATTCATGGCAAGATGGAATAGAAAATGGCCGCTACATCTTGGTTTTACCCTGTTGATCTGGTTTTCACTGGCAATCTTCTTTGCGATCGATGAATATCGAGATAGCATCACTCGGGGTGACACTCCGAATTTTGCTTTAGAGCTTTACTGGAAATTTAGTTTCTGGTTGCCCTGGGGGATATTATCACCACTGATCTATTACATCACGCAAAAAAAACCAATCGAGCGAAGCAACTTGCCTGGTAGTATCGGAATCAATTTATTGGCCTGCCTGGTTATTACGTTGATCAAAAACTTGTTCTATTTTATTCTGACCTATCCCATCCGCTTCTATCCAGAATGGACGTCGTTCTTCGAGAAGTGGAAGAAAGAGCTATCATACAATTTCCAAAATGATGTTCTGGTCTATTTATGTATCATCGGTTTTTATTATATCATCAAGAAATATTTTCAGGCCAAAGAGCTGGAGATCGAGAAATATCAGATTGAAGCCCAGTTGGATCGGGCGCAACTCCAGATTTTGAAAATGCAGTTGCAGCCTCATTTTTTATTCAATGCGCTCAACAGTATTTCGGCGCTGGTCTACAAGGATGCGGAATTAGCCAATAAAACGTTGACGCGCCTCAGCAACCTGCTGCGTGGGATTCTGGATAATTCGGGCACGCAAGAGGTCGCTTTGCGAGACGAATTATCGATCTTAGAGAACTATCTGGAGATCGAAAAAGTACGGTTTCAGGAGCGCTTGCGAATCATTATGAACATCCAGCCCGAGACGCTGGAGGCCCTGGTGCCGAATTTGATCCTGCAGCCCATCGTGGAAAACGCCATCCGTCATGGCGTGGCACCCTTTGCCAAAATGGGGACGATTGAAATTCGTTCGCAGCGCGTGGACGGGATGCTTCGTCTTCAGGTGTGTGATAATGGTCCTGGAATTAAAGAGGATCAGCAGACCACGTTAAAAAAAGGGATTGGGCTCTCGACGACTTATGAGCGACTCGAGAAATTGTACAAATCCAACTTCCAGTTTGAAATCTGCAATTCTCCTGATGGTGGATTGATGGTGAATATTGAATTGCCTTATCGAGTGCCAGATGAACGAGAACACCAAACTGCCTACCCATAAAATCAAAGCACTGATCGTGGATGATGAGCCGTTGGCGCGAGATCGAATACGCCAGTTGCTAAAAGGCGACCCAGAAATCGAAATCGTCGGCGAATGTAGTAATGGACAGGAGGCAGTGGTTGCCATCCAATCGGAAAATCCTGATCTGGTCTTCCTGGACATCCAAATACCAGAGCTGAACGGTTTTGAGGTCATCCAATCCATCGGCGTTGATAAGATGCCATGCGTGATTTTCATTACGGCATTTGATACGTTCGCATTAAATGCGTTCGAGGTTCATGCACTGGATTATCTGCTTAAACCGATAGATGTGGAACGATTTCAGCAGACCGTAGCGCGTGCCAAGCAGTTCATTCAAAATATCCAACTCAGTCAATTAACCGACCGTCTCAATCATCTATTGATCACGTTGAAATCAGATAAACGCTATTTATCTCGTTTCACAATCAAGATCGGAAAGACCATTTATTCGCTCAAAGCCGAAAGCATCGATTGGATTGAGTCGGCGGGCAATTATGTCATGTTACATGCGGGCAAGGAGAAACATATCTATCGCACCACCATGAAATGTCTGGAGAACATCCTTGATCCCGAAAAATTTGTTCGCATTCATCGGACTCGAATTGTGAATATCGACGCAATCAAAGAATTGCAGCAATTAGATTACAATGAATTCCTGATTATTTTAAAAAACGGTCAGAAATTGCCACTCAGTGACTCCTACAAACAGAACCTGCTTCAATTTTTTTAAGCTATTTATACCCGTTTCATCCCACAATTTGCCTCTTTCATCAGCGATTTTAGCTCCATTATCCCATCGCTATTGCACTTTAGCTAAATTTCATTAGCTTAATAATGGCTGGTTATTTGTCATTTGACGGAATAGAGCAAGCAATGGCTATTACTACTCAGATCATTTAATAGCTTACGGATCAGAGTCATTTCAACCGAATAGAGGAATCTGTAAATTTAACAGCCCAATTAACGTTAGATTCCTCTCCGTCGATTAGCGATAGGCGTCAACCTAAGAGTTTTTTTAACGCAAAGAACGCAAAGCAGACGCAAAGGGCGCAGAGTGATTGAAATGATAGCAAATTTCTTAGCGAGCTTTGCGTTTAAATTCAGGCTAATAATTTGAAATTGACTTTTTTGAATATTAAATCATCCGTTAAGTTGACGCATATTGCCGATTAGCGGATCGGAATGACAATTCAAATGTAAGCTCCAATGTGCTGGCAGCAATAACTAGGCATTCTAATGGATCAAAAATGGACATGGTAGGGAGCCATGGGTATCTATCATGTGATCATTGTTGATGACGAACCATTGGCACGGTTTCGAATTCGTTCGTTATTGGAACAGGATCCTGAAATCGAAATTTTAGCGGAATGTGAAACGGGACTGCAGGCGATTGATGCTATTCGAACGTATGTCCCGGACCTGATATTTTTGGATATTCAGTTACCTGAAAAGGATGGCTTTGGAATTATTGAAGAGATTGGTGCCGAACGAATGCCCGAGGTGATCGTGGTGACCGCTTATGAAAACAAAGCTATTCTGGCATATAAAAAATATCATTACCCTTATTTGCTAAAGCCATTTGATAGCGATCAATTTAAAGCGATTTTGAGCCTTGCAAAACGAAGGATTATTGAATCAATAGGGCAACATCATGACCAAGGTCGCCAGCAAAAGCCGATTAAAAATTCGCTTGAAGTGAGAAAACAAATAAGTCGCGCGCAACGATAGCTATTGGTTTAAATAAAGCTCTGAAAGCTGTCGACTCAAGAATAAAAGCTAATAGCAGAATTAGTTTAATTATTCGGAGATAACCGATGAAGCGACTCCCCATTTTCTTTATTCTATCACTTACCATGGCCACATTCGTGTTGGCTGGCACCACGGGAAAAATTGCGGGCGTGGTGACAGATATCCAGACCCATGAACCGCTCCCAGGGGCAAATATCATCATCCTTGGCACCCAGATGGGGGCTTCCACCAATCTAAAGGGCGAATATTTCATCCTCAATATCCCGCCTGGGCTCTATTCAGTAAAAATTTCTTATATGGGCTACATTTCGCAGACGGTTTCCAATGTGCGGGTGAGCATCGATCGAACAACCGAAGTTAATTTTCGTTTGCAGCCAACGATCCTGGAGACTGGCCAAGAGGTGGTGGTGACGGCGGAACGGGAGCGGATTCAAAAAGACGTGGCATTTTCGCAAACCGCGATTGTAGCGCAGGAAGTGAGCATTGCCCCGACAGGCACGGATTTGCGTGCCACCATTGATATGGCCCCCTCGATTGATCGCAATGACGATACTGGCAATCTGATTGTTCGCGGCTCATTCCAGGATGAAGTCGGATTGGTGGTGGATAACTTCACGTCGCAGGACAAGCGCAACGGCACGCCCATCTTCAAACTCAGCCGTTCAGCAATTCAGGAGATTCAGATTCTCACGGGTGGTTTTAGCGCTGAGTATGGCCAGGTGCGTTCGGGTTTGATCAATGTGGTCACCAAAGAGGGCGGCGATAAATACTATGGCTCCATTGATGTTCGCTATCGCCCGCCAGAGATCAAACATGTAGGGGCCAATATCTACAGCCGCCAGAACTGGTGGCAAATTGGCCGCTATACATTCTTGGACACGATTCGGGGGCCGGAATATACCAACTGGCGTGGAGAGGTCGTGCCCAGTTGGAAAAATGAATATGGCGAAAACATCGATGCCAATTATGATGGCAAGCCCGATTTCGAGGGCTGGCGTGCTCGCTACCAGTCCTATTTTGTGGGTCCCAATGCGCGCACCAAGGAGATCAACGGGGTGGATAAGACGACATTGTCGCCAGAAGAGCTGTTGCAGGCTGAAGAG
>JAPDPQ010000035.1 GCA_034506395.1 candidate division KSB1 bacterium
ATGGGCCAAGAGCTTCTATTTTTCGGCTCGATTTTTCCCGAAGGAGAAGCGCTGGGCGACGTATGCCGTGTATGGCTTCTGCCGCTATTCGGATAATTTGATCGATAATCCCAGGAACCGACCCAAGCAGCAGTTGATCAGTGAGGTGGCTTGCTTTCGGCGGGAGCTGCGACTGGCCTATCGCTGGGGCGAATCTGAGCACCCAATTTTGAAACCGTTCATTCTGGTGGCGAAAAAATACGGCATTCCCATCGAATATCCGCTCGATCTGCTGAAGGGCGTGGAGATGGACATCGAAGCCACTCGCTATCAGAATTTTGATGAGCTGTACGTGTTCTGCTATCGGGTCGCCAGCGTGGTGGGACTGATGATGACGCACATCATGGGCTACAAGGACGATCGGGCGTTCGAATACGCTGAGAAATTGGGCGTTGCCATGCAGTTGACCAACATCCTGCGAGATGTGAAAGAGGATAAAGAAATGGGGCGCATCTACCTCCCGCTGGATGAGCTGCAGCAGTTCGGTCTCACTGAGGCGGATGTGCTGAACGAGAATTTCAACGACCAATTCCGCCAATTGATCAAATTCCAGGTGGATCGAGCGCATCAGTATTATCTCGAGGCGCAGGCAGGCATTCCCATGCTCAACACCGATTCCCAATTTGCCATCTATTCCGCCAGCAAAATCTATCAGGGCATTCTGCGGAAGATCGAAGCGAGGGGGTACAATCCGTTCCTGGGGCGGGTGTATGTGCCGTTTGGCAAGAAGCTCAGGATTTTGATGGGGGAGGTTTTGAGGAGTAGGGTGAGGATGGTGAGGGAAAAATTGGGGTAAGTGGGTAATTTGGTAATTGGGTAATTAGTGCCCGAACGAAAACTATTGAATTTGTAACGACATTGTCATTCCGAACGAAGTGAGGAATCTGTTTTTTGCATAAGTATTGGACTTACAGATTTCTCTCCAGTTGGTGGAATGAAAGGTATCAGAATTTAAAATCAAGATTTTTTTCTGAGACCTTTAAATCAGCCAAAAGGCGGACCGCCAACTGGAGGCTCTGAGACCAAGAGTTTTTATTGGTCTTGGCTTAATGAGGTTAGGTAATTGGGGAAATCAGTATTTGGCAAAAAATGATTGTCTTATGCCCAACGGATAGATGAAGCCAACGGATTTTCTTAATGGTTGTCATCAGTTGGATTCAACTATTAGTTGGTTGAAAAAATCGAGCAACAATTATTGGATTAGTAAAATAAAAATACCAGACAGGATTAACACGATTTGCAGGATAGGATATTAAAAAATTTATCCTGTAAATTATCATCTTGTCAATCCTGTTCATCCTGTCAAGAAAAGATAATAATGATCAAAGCCAATCCCACTCGCTGGGCAAAATTTGTCTTTCATATCTACGTGATGCGGCTGATGAAGCGGCAGTTTCATGCGTTTCATCTGTTCGGCGACTTGCCGCAGCCTGATCCCAATTTGCCGCTGCTGCTGATCCCCAATCACAGCACGTGGTGGGATGGATTTTTTGTCTATCTGCTGAACGATCAGATTTTGAAGCGAGAGCCGTATTTGATGATGCTGGATCGCCAGCTTGCCAAATACAGATTTTTCGCCCGCATTGGGGCATTCGGCATTACGCCTGGTGATAGGGAAAATGTCAATGAATCATTGAATTACACAGTCGAGCTCTTGCAGAAAAAGAATGTGATGATCACCATCTTCCCGCAGGGCATTTTGCTCCCCTGGGGCAAACGGCCATTGAATTTTAAGAAGGGGATCGAGGCGATCATTCAATTGTACCAGAAACCGATCAACATTCTGCCATTGGCCATCCGAGCTGAGTACGGCGGCGAGCAACGGGCTGAGGTCTTTTTCCAATTCGGCCAGAATTTGATCGTCGATACTGATTCCTTTCAGGGCGTGAAATGGCTGGAGAGCATTGAATTGGGTTTGTTGGATGATCTGGCTGAAAAGATAAATCGAGGAGAAAAAGGAAGGCAGATTTTGATAGGGAGGGGGTCGATAAATGTCAAAATGGATCGATTGTTTGGGAGAAAATAATTTTTTTTCCAATCCGTCAGATGGCCATGCCCGTCAACCTAAGCACATGAATGGAAAAACGCTGTCACTCTGAGGACAGTGTGTGTGAAAATGATTGATTTGCCTGTCATTCCGAACGGATCCGCCAACTGGCGGAGGAGTGAGGAATCCCTATCTCACAAAAACATTGTACTTTAACCAGATTCCTCGCTTCGCTCGGAATGACTATTTTGGTCATCTATTTGTTATTTTCGCACGGTCTGGGGGCGTAGCGACGAAGAATCCCTTAGATAAATGCACGTACTTTCGATAGATCAAGAGATTCTTCGCTCCCTGCGGTCGCTCTGAATGACATTACACTCTTATGTCGACGCCAATTGCTAATTTGCACAAAATAACCTGACGGATGAAATCTTAAAATTAAATCCGTTGGGTTGTTTCAATCCGTTGGAGAAAATTCTTTTTGCTTTTTACTTAACTCACTCAACTTACTTAACCACTCAACTAAAAGACAATGGAAATCATTTTATACATCGCTCTGGGCATCCTTTTTCTGATTCTCTCAACCACGCTGTTAAACTTTTTCACCGCACCCAGGATCGCCCGAGCGCCGAAACTACGAACAACGCCTAAAGTCTCGATTCTGATCCCCGCTCGGAATGAGGAACAGAACATCGGCAAATGCCTGGATGGGCTGACAAAACAGGATTATCCGAATTTCGAAATCATTGTGCTCAACGATCATTCGGATGATAATACCCTACAGGTGATTCAGGAGCATCAAAAGCGGGACGAGCGAATCCAATCTATTAACGGCAAAGACCTGCCCGATGGCTGGCTGGGCAAGAACTGGGCCTGTCATCAACTCAGCCAGGTCGCCACGGGTGATATTTTCATTTTCACCGATGCGGATAATCGCCATGCCTCCTTCGCCGTGAAGAATACGGTGGCGCACATTCAGAATTTGAAGCTGGGACTGATCTCCGCCTTTCCGCAGCAGTGGACCGTGACGCTGGCAGAGAAGATGATCGTGCCGATCATGGATATTTTCGTCTATGGCACCCTGCCACTCTGGGCGACTTACTATCTGCCCTTCCCATCCATGGCGGCTGCCAATGGGCAATGGATCGCTTTCACCCGAGAGGCCTATCAGCAACTCGGCGGCCACGAGACCGTGAAAAATGAATTGGTGGAAGATACTTTTTTAGCTCGGCTGGCGAAGAAAAAAAGGATCAAAATTTTAACCACAGCGGGGACGGATGCCGTGTTCAGCCGTATGTACCAGAACGCCAACGAGGTCTGGCATGGCTTCTCGAAAAACTTTTATGGGCTGGCTGGGTATAATAACATTGTTTTTTTCGGGATCATCTTTTCCATGCTCATCGCCTTTGTGAGTCCGTATGTGTTATGGCTGGTCCCTGCTGTCCGAACGCTGGCTCTGGTGGCGATTGGAATGAATCTTTTGATCCGAATTCTGATTTCGATCAAATACAAACATCCCTTCTGGGTGAGCGTCCTGTTGCATCCGATTTCCATGCTTTATGCAGTTTTCATCGGGTTGAATTCATTTTTGAGCATCAATCGGGGGACGATTCGGTGGAAAGGGAGGGAGATTCGGGTGAGAGGTGGGCAGTAATCAGTAATCAGTAATCAGTGATCAGTAATCAGTGATCAGTAATCAGTTGGCAGTCAGCAGCCTTCAGTCAGCGGTTGCAAATAAGCAGTGACCAGTGATCAGTAAACAGTATGCTTTCAAACAAAGTTTTTGTTTTTAGATTGGAGGAGTTGTATAGAGACCAAAGATTCATGCAAAATTTGGTTTAGATCTTTAAAGATTTTGATATCTAATTTCTGTAGTTCTGGTTTTTGGTTGCACTTACCAAGAACAATATTACAGCCACGGATAATCGAGGCTATTTGTGAAAAAAAAATTTAATAAAATCACTGGCTGTTTTATCATCTTTGGGCAATCATATTCAACGACAGGCAAAGCAAAAATCAACTTAGCGAGAGAGGGAATATTTGATGAAAAAGAAGATAATCGTTATCGGCGGTGGGTTTGGCGGATTGGCAGTAGCCAATCGGCTGGCTGCCAAAGGTCATGAAGTGCATTTGTATGAAAAGCGGGACAAGCTGGGTGGTCGGGGTTATCAGTACGAAATTAATGGATTCAAATTCGATGGTGGACCGACCGTTATGACAGCACCCTATATTTTTGATGAAATATTCGAGGCAGCAGGAAAGAAGCGGGAAGATTATTTCAAGCTGGTGCCGCTTGATCCGTTCTATCGCCTGTTTGCGCCCGATGGCCGTTCATTCGATTATCGGCATCGACACGAGGACATGATTAAGGAGATCGAGAAATGGAATCCTGCGGACGTGAAGGGCTACAATAAATTTGTTGAGCAGACCAAAAAGATGTTCAATCTGTTTCATCCCTACACCGATCAGCCGTTCCTCGAATTCAAGAAAATGCTGAAAATCATGCCTGGCGTGATGCGGCTACAGGGGCAGTTGAGCACTTATACGTTCGTCTCTCGCTATATCAAAGATGAATATCTACGGCGGTTCTTTTCATTCCACCCGCTCTTGGTGGGCGGCAGTCCGTTCAAAACGCCTGCACTATACACATTGATCGTTCAATTTGAGAAGGAGTGGGGCGTTCATTACGCCATTGGCGGAACAGGTTCGGTAGTGGAAGGTTTGGGACGGCTGTTCAAAGAGCTCGGCGGCAAAGTTTATCTTGAAACCGAAGTCAAGGAGATTTTGGTAAACGGTCGCAAAGTGACGGGCGTGCGGTTGGCTGACGGGACGAAAGAGGCTGCCGATGTGGTGGTTTGCAATGGCGATGTGTCCTATTCCTATCGCTATTTGATCCCCGAACAATATCGCAAGAAGTACACCAATCGTTTTATTGACAAAATGAAGTACAGCATGTCGCTGGTAGTGATATATTTTGGCACGAAAAGGCGCTATCTCGATTCTCGACTGGCGCATCACAATATCATGTTTGCGTCTCGATATAAGAGCTTGCTCAAAGATATTACCACAGGGGACAAACTGCCTGAAGATTTTTCGCTTTATCTGCACATGCCGACGATCACCGATGAGTCCATTGCGCCGAAGGGCTGCGAGTCGTTTTACGTGTTATCCCTGGTGCCGACGCTGCGGGCTAAAATTGATTGGGAGAAAGAGATCGAGCCGTACAAAGAGAAGATTTTAAAATATCTGGAGGATCATTATCTGCCAGATTTGCGTGCGAATATTATTGCGCTGCATCATATCGATCCGCCGCATTTTCAGAACACGCTGAATAGCTATCTCGGAGCAGCGTTTGCCGTGCAGCCCAGTCTGCTCCAATCGGGCTACTGGCGGCCGCACAACAAGTCGGAGGAATTCGACAATCTTTATTTTGTCGGAGCAGGGACGCATCCTGGGGCAGGAGTGCCAGCCGTGCTTTCGTCGGGGAAGATTGCGGCAGAATTAATTGATCCAAGTTGATTTATTTCCCCACGGATGATAGGACTAGCGCTGATGATTTTTCTAATATGTCATCTGTGGTGGTTCTATCATCCGTTGGGAGAGAAAAATTAAATCCCCACGGATGATAGGACTAGCGCTGATGATTTTTCTAATATGTCATCTGTGGTGGTTCTATCATCCGTTGGGAGAGAAAAATTAAATCCCCACGGATGATAGGACTAGCGCTGATGATTTTTTTAATAAAGCTATCTGTGGCTGTTCTATCATCTGTTGTGAGAAATAAAATAAATCCCCACGGATGATAGGATTAACGATGATGATTTTTCTTATATGTCATCTGTGGTGGTTCTATCATCCGTTGGGAGAGAAAAATTAAATCCTCACGGATCATAAGACAACCACTGATATTTTTTTAAAAAAATTATCCGTGGCTGTTCTATCATCAGCGGGGCAAAAGAGAGGGAGGGTTATCCGATTATGGATTTGCTTTATGGCAACCTAACTTATCAAATCCGTAAAGCGATATTTTATGTTCATAATCACCTCGGATATGGGCTTACTGAGGAAATTTATCATCAAGGCTTGAAATGCTATTTTGAAAAGAATGGGATTCAGCACAAATCGAAACAGCGAGAGTCATTATTTCATCGAGGGAAAAGCATCGCAACCTTTGAATGTGATTTTCTTATTGAAGACCTTGTCATTCTGGAATTGAAAGTTATTCAAAGCAAGTTTTCGCAAGACCATCTTCGGCAAATGCTTGAATATTTAAAATTCTGGAACAAGAAACTTGGCTTATTGATAAATTTTGGATTTGAAAAAGCGAATATCCAAAGGTCGCTCTATTCTGAAAAAGATAAAAAATTATCTGAAAATTATGATCATTTTAAAAATCGACTTTGTGATGATGACAGAAAGGAATTGGCCGAAATAAGAAAAGCAATATTGAATGTGTTTGAAATTCACGGATTGGGATATGGCGACAGGATTTATTATGAGCTTTTGAAAGCTGAATTGAGTTTTAAGAATATGAATTGGAAAATGGATGTTGAAGTCCCAATATTTTTCGATGACGTTTTTTTGAGAAATTTTGAAATTCCATTTTTATTGGTTAATGACAAATTTCTGCTTGGGGTAAAAGCGCTTGCTGATGAAATTTCATCATATGATATTGCCAGAACATTGACATATTTGAGAAAATTAAACGTGAGATTTGGGCTATTTGTAAATTTTGGTAAGGAAGAGTTGCAAGTACGAGGAGTCTATAATAAAAGCTAAAAGTCCCCACAGATGATAAAACTACCACGGATGATTTTCTCAGGTAGGCTATCGGTGGCTGTTATATTATCCATGGGGAGAAAAAATGAATCCTTACGGATGATAAGACCGCTGCAGATAGTTTCTTAGGAAAATTATCAGAGGATGTTCTATCATCAGCGGGGCAAAAAAATAATATTTTCCCGAATGATAAGACCGCTCCAGATGTTTTTTCAGGAAGCTTATCCGTGGTTGTTTTATCATCCGTTGGGTATAAATCAAAAAAGGTGAGAGTATATGTCAAAAATTTACGATCTGGGCCTGACGAAAACCAAATCCGAATTCACAAATCAGGATTTGCCAGTCACAGGCAAAATCCCAGGTTGGCTGAAGGGCACCCTGTTCCGCAATGGTCCTGGGACGTTCGAGCTGGCACATGAAAAATATCGCCATTGGTTCGATGGCCTGGCCATGCTGCATAAATTTGTTATTGCCGAAGGCAAGGTGAAATATTCAAATAAATTTCTCAACTGTGCTGCCTACGATGAAGCCATGGCAACAGGACTGGTGCGCTATTCGGAATTCGCCACCGATCCAAGCCGCTCTCGATTGGGTAAAATTTTTGCTGTGTTCGATCAACGAATCACCGATAGCGCCAAAGTCAATCTGGCTAAAATTGCGGGCAAATACCTGGCACTGGGCGAGACATCGAAGCAGCTCGAATTCGATCCGAAGACGATGAAGGCGCTGGGCGTTTTTTATTATGAGAAAAAGTACAAGCAACACATCACCACGGTCCATCCGCAGTTTGATCTCAATGAAAATATGGTTTATCAATTGATCACCCGATTCAGTCGGGTGAGCCATTATCGTTTCGTGCGGATTTCTCCTGACGGGCGGACCAAGGTCGTGGGCGAAATTCCCGTCAGCAAGCCAGCCTACATGCACAGCTTCGGTTTGAGCCCAAACTACTTGATTTTGACTGAATATCCACTGGTGGTGCAACCGCTGGCGCTGCTGTTTCAGATCAAGCCGTTCATCGAAAATTTCAAATGGCAGCCGAAGCGGGGCACCGTGTTTCACATCATGGAGCGGGCCTCGGGCAAAGTGATCGCCCAAATCAAAACCGATCCGTTTTTCGCCTTTCATCATATCAACGCCTTCGAACAGGGCGATGAATTGGTGGTGGATATGAACGGTTATCCCGATGCCGAGGTGATCAAAGCGTTCTACCTCGATCGAATGAAAACCCCAGATTATGAAATCCCATTCGGTGATCTGCGGCGCTACCGCATCAATCTGAAAACCAAAACGATTCGCCAGGAAATCCTATCCGATGAATGCCTGGAGCTGAGCAACTTCGATTATCAGCGTTATCAATTTGATGGCAATTATCGGTTTGTCTATGGCGTGAGTATCAATAAAAACAAGCGCCAGGGGTTTTACAATCAACTGGTGAAATTCGATCTCAAGGGCGGCCAGACGAAAATCTGGTTTGAAGAGCATAGTTATCCAGGCGAGCCGATTTTTGTCGGCATGCCCTATCGGACCCGAGAGGACGATGGTGTTCTTTTGTCTGTCATTCTTGATGAACGGACTGAGCGATCGTACCTATTGATACTTGATGCGGAATCGATGCAAGAGATCGCCCGTGCTGAAGTACCACAGCCGATTCTATTCGGATATCATGGAGCATTTTGGGGTCAAATATTTTGATGAATTTTAATGCGTTTGAGAAAATTCCAAAAAAGAATAATCAAATGACAAAAAAATTTCAAAAAGCAATACACAAAGCCAAAAGCCATCCCATATTCTGAAGCCGTTGAAAAGAGAAAGCCAATATTTGCATTTAGAAATTAGGGATGGAAAACTATTTGGATTTTGTTTTTTATAATTCGAAATGTTTTGGATAATGAGTAGTAGAATTCCCAAAATTTATCGCTTTCTCTGAAAGGGGAAGGGGGAATGAGATTCAGAAATTTGTGAAAGGAGTGAATGATATGGAAACGACAGTGAAAACTCATAAACCGACTTTAAAATTTGAGACAAATGGACGGACTTCTCGTATTCCTGGTTTCTACAAGCTCGATCTGGCGCAGCGATTGGATAAATTGGACGAATGGATAAAGCTGACTCGAAATGAAAAATTCATCTTGAAGCGGGAAACGTTGACGCCCGAATTGGCCGATATCATGATCGAAAATGCCATCGGTGTGTTTGGTCTGCCGCTGGGAATTGCGGTGAATTTGCGGCTCAATGAAAAGGATTATCTGTTGCCCATGGCCATTGAGGAATCCTCGGTGGTCGCAGCAGCCAGCAACGCCGCCCGATTGATTCGGGAGAACGGCACCATGGTTGGCCAGGCCACCGAGCCGATCATGGTTAGCCAGATCCAAATCACCGATGTGGCAGATCCTGAAGCGGCAAAGCAGAAAATATTGGAGAACAAAGAGCGATTGCTTAGCGTGGCCAATCAAAACGATTTCACCATCGTCCGACTTGGCGGCGGCGCACGGGATATCGAAGTCGAAATTATCGATACGCTCAGCGGTTCGATGGTCATCGCCAACCTGCTGGTGGATTGTCGGGACGCCATGGGCGCTAATATCGTCAATACCATGGCTGAAAATTTGGGCCCGATCATTGCTGAGCTGGTGAACGGTACGGTCATCTGCCAGATCGTCTCGAATCTATCGGATCGGCGGATGGTGAAAGTCAAGTTTGAGCTGAACAATGTCGATTGCCTGGCACGGGCGGGATTCAGTGGGAGAGAGGCCGCAGAACGACTGGTCAAAGCTTATCACTTCGCCGAGGCCGATCCCCATCGAGCGGCCACGCACAACAAAGGCGTGATGAACGGCATCGATGGTGTGCTGATCGCTACAGGCAATGACTGGCGAGCCGTAGAGGCAGGTGTTCATGCGTACGCTGCCCGAGACGGCCGATACAAGCCAGTGACCAAATTTTATTTTAATGAAATTGGTCATCTCTGTGGGGAAATCGAAATCCCCATGGCCATTGGCATCGTGGGAGGGATCACCAAAATACATCCTGGCGTAAAAATTTTGCTGAAGATCATGAATGTGGAAACCGCATCGGAATTGGCTCAGGTGATCGGGGCTGCGGGGTTGATCCAGAATTTCGCTGCCATCTGGACGCTGGCCACTGAGGGCATCCAGAAGGGACACATGACGCTGCACGCCAAGAACGTGGCGGTTTTTGCTGGTGCATTGGGCGAATTGGCCATCAAGGTCGCTAATCAAATGGCCCATGAGGGACGGGTTCGTTTCGATCGGGCCAAAGAATTGATTAAGCAATTTATGATTAAAGAACAGTGTGAAGATCCCAGGCACAAAGATGATAAAGAATGCAAAGACCCTGAGCTGCTGAAGCTGCTGGATGATAAAAAGAAAAATTGATACGAGACCTGATTCCATCGCTCGAGGTGATGGAATCAGTTTACCAAAGATTTTAAAAAATCCGTGGGACTCATCAATCAGTTGGGCAACCTAAAAAAAAATCAGAAAGGATTTGAAATTGAAAAGGATTCTATTCTCAGTTTTTGGAATATTGTTGGCATCTTCTCTCTTGGCTCAAGCTAACGTCGATTCACTAAAGAGCGTCCTCAAAAATGATCCCAATAATGTCCAGGCATTGATCGCCCTGGGGGTTCATTATCATGATCTGGGCGTGGCAGGGGATTCCAAGGCCGTGGAGCAGGCCGAGCAATTGCTCAAAAAGGCCCTCTCGCTGGATCCAAACAATGCCTATGCTACGGGGTATTACGGTAGCGTCTTGAGCCTGAAAGCCAGGGATGCCAGTATGCCCTGGACCAAAGTCAAGTTTGCTAAACAGGGCTTCGAGCAGCTTGACAAATCGATCCAGATGAATCCCGATGATCTGGATGTGCGATTGATTCGGGCGATGAATAGCTATCAGGTGCCCAAAATGATGAACCGATTGCCGCTATCTATCGAAGATTTTGAATTCATTATCAAGCATAAAAAATTTGAATCCTGGACGTCAGACAATCGGGCGTTTGTCTATCTGCATTTCGGCAAGGCGCTGGAAAAGGATGATCAGCACGAGAAGGCGAAACAGATGTTTGAATTGGCGATCAAAGAAGCGCCTTTATCGAAATCGGCTCAGGAGGCAAAAAAGTTGGTTAAAAAATAATTTGTTCCAACGGATGTTTTAAAAATCCAATCCTCAAACATCAAATTACAAACAAATTTCAATTCCCAATGCCCAAATTCCACACGTTTGAGTGATTGAGACTTGAATTTTAAAAATTATCACGCCAGTAGGCGGATAGGTTTGTGATTTGTTTTTTGTGATTTGGGATTTTATCCGTTGGGTTGTTTCAATCCGTTGGAAAAAATAAATCAAAACAAAGGAATAAACATCTCATGAAATACATCATCACATCCATCTTAATTTTATTCATCATCCATCCATCTTTCGCCGATCAAAAGCCAGGCAGCATCACAGGCAAGGTGGTGGACAAGAAAAATTTGCAGCCATTGGTCGGCGCTAACGTGGTCATCGATGGCACTAACAAGGGTGCGGCCACGGATTTGAAAGGGAATTTCGTCATCGAGCGGCTGCAACCAGGCAGCTATAATCTGACGATCTTTTACCTCGGCTATATCACCGTCAAAAAGAGCAACGTCATTGTCAACCCGAATCGTTCTACCGTGCTGGAAGTGCAGATGGAGGAGACGGCGCTGGAGGTGGAGTCGGTCGAGGTGACGGCCAGCTATTTCCAGAAGGCGAAGGAGGCTGTGGTCAGCACTCGCAGCATGGATTTTGAAGAGATCCGCCGCAGCCCAGGCGACCTGGTGGATATTCAGCGGGCGGTGCAGGCGCTTCCCGCCGTGGTTTCGGGCAGCGACCAGATCAACGAGATCATCATTCGAGGCGGCTATCCTGGCGAAAATTTATTTTTGATGGACAATATCGAAATCCCCAATCCCAATCATTTCGCCATCCAGGGCGCTGGTGGCGGGCCGATCAACATGCTCAATAGCTACATGGTGCGCAACATTGATTTTTACGCAGGCGCCTTTTCCGCCAAATATGGGGACAAGGCGTCTTCGGTGATGGACATCTCGCTGCGGGATGGCTCGACCGAACGGTTTCGAGCCGAAGGCAGTCTCGGCATGGCGGGAGTCGGCGTGCTGGCCGAAGGACCGATTGGATCCAGTGGCAGTAGCTTCATCTTTTCCGCCCGTAAGAGTTATCTCGATCTCATCATTTCCTCGACGGGCCTGACTGCGGTCCCGCATTATTACAATTTGCAGGGCAAAATGACGCTCAACATCAATCCCCAGAATACGGTGTTCATCAATTCGGTCTATGGCAATGATAACATCAATATCGAAGAAGGCGACAAGGCGGGGTACGGTCGAGGCGCCGAAAATGTTGATACCAAAAATTCTACGTATGTGCTGGGATTGACCTGGCGGTCTTTCTGGGCGAAAAATTTCTACTCGTTGGTCACTGCTTCAGGCGTGCGCAATAACTTCTTTGTGGATGTGTATGAACGGCCTGCCCCCAAAATCAGGGACATTTATTTCACCAATAATTCCACCGAGTCGGAATACACTTTGAAATCCGATTTTGTCCTCCAGGCGCATAAAAATCTGGAGCTCAATTTCGGCGCTTCGCTCAAACGGGTGCAGTTCGATTATGACATCTGGGATGAGGCGGATACATTGTTCGTCTATGATTACCTCGGCCCCAATCCCAAAGCCATCATCGACACGTTCCAAATTTATCCCGAGCTGCGGATCAATCGCAACATCGGCTCATACAAAGGAGCGCTCTATGCCCAGGCTTCGCTGGATTTCTTAAAGCATTTTCGATTGACTTCAGGCGTACGTTACGATTATTTCGATTATAACCAGTTTTCATCCGTCAGCCCTCGATTGGGATTTTCTTATTTCGTCAACCCCAAATTGACGTTGAACCTGGCTTATGGCAAGCATTATCAATCGCCCGCTTACATCGAGCTGGCGGCGAATCCGCTCAATAAGGATTTGAAGAATAAATTTACGGATCAATATATCGCAGGCGTGGAATATCTGTTCAGGGACGACATCAAGCTGGTGGTGGAGGCCTATTACAAAAAATATTCCGATGTGCCGATGAACAAAACTTTGACGACGGTCGATCCGTTCGATTACAATGATCAGCGCTACGTCAATGCGGGCACGGCCGAGTCAAAGGGATTCGAGCTGTTCTTTCAGAAGAAAATCACCACAGGCTTCTCCGCCATTGTGAGCTATGCCCATTCGATCTCCCAGGCCACGGATCCCCGATTCAACACCAAATACAATTGGGATTACGACTACCGCAATGTGCTGACGCTGATCACGGGCTATAAGAAGAACTTGCAGAACAAGCTCTGGTTTGTGAATATGAAGCATAAGGCCTGGTTCAAGGCGTTGTCATGGTTGCCGTTTTTCCCTGCTGACGAAGTGGAACTGAGCGGCAAGTTCCGCTACCTGGGCGGTCGACCGTTCACCGCCCCTGTCTATTATCCGCACTTGCGCAAGTGGGTGGTGACCGAGCAACAGCAGCTCAATGCCGAGCGCTTTCCCGCCTACCATCGGCTCGATTTCCGCATCGACCGCCGCTTCATTTTTGACACCTGGAATTTGGTGATCTTTTTCGATCTGGTAAATATCTACAATCGGGACAATATCTGGGACTATAACTACAACGACGATGGGACTCGGGAGCGAGTGTTGCAGTATAAGACTTTGCCTGTCGGGGGAGTTTCAGTGGAGTTTTAAAATGGAGTGATGGAGTGTTGGATCAATGGAGTACTGGAGCGATGGAGGAATGGATTCCTCCTTCAATGCTCCAAAACTCCAGTACTCCAACACTCTAATTTAACGAAGAATGAGATGAAAAAATTAAAATCCTATTCAACCACAATTGCTATTGCCGCCCTCTACTTCTTCCTCTTCGCTGGCGGACTCTGGCACGTGCTGGGCGTGTTTCAAACGCTGATGCGCCTCCTGGCGGCGCCGTTGCTGATTGCCCTGTCGATCATCGCTTTTGCTGTTATTTTTAAAATTTTGCCTGATCAACAATCCAGGTGGCGATTGCTTGGCTGGTCGATGCTGGTGATTATCGCCAGTTTCTGGATTGAGTGGCTCGGTGTGAAAACTGGCAAAATTTTTGGAAATTATGCCTATGGCGAGACGTTGCAGCCGATCCTGTTAGGCGTGCCCATTGCCATCGGCTTTGCCTGGCTCTGCATGTTGCTCACCTCCACCGCCGTGGTGCAGCGAATTCTGCCCAAATTTTCCAGCTATCATTTTATCTTGCAAGCCATCAGCATCAGCCTGCTCATGGTGCTGTTTGACATCGTGATGGAGCCAGCGGCCATGAAATTGGGATACTGGACCTGGCTGGGCGACTCGATCCCAATTCAGAATTTTATCGCCTGGTTTATGATCAGTTTTATTTTTGCCATCATTGGCTTGCGACTCCGATTGTTCCAAGCAAAACTGCCCGCCATTGTGTTTCATGCCTACTTTGCCCAGCTTGTTTATTTTGGGATGGTGATTTTGAAATAGGAGAACCTGAGCGAGCCTGGCAAGCGACCGCAGGCTTTTTTATCAAAGAAATTAGCGCTTGACAAATAGAAATAATTTGCTATATTATATTAGCCTAAGAAGCTCAATTGAATGATTTTGGATAAAAACTCTATTGAATTTTCAGCAGGAAGATAATGCACCATATGGACAATAAAGATTAACTTTGCTGACAGAATACAACAGATGGAGTAAGGATTGTTCGATAACATCCTGCAACGAATGCGCAACAAGATTCGTACTGGAGACTACGTTATAACCCTTCACGCAGATGAAGAATTAGCTGCGGAGGATTTAAGTGTTTTCGATGTCGAAAGATGTATCCTGACAGGGAAAATTGTCGAGCGCCAAAAAGATCGTCAGACCAATGAAACAAAATATCGCATTCTTGGATTTGCGGTTAACGAAAATTTAATGGAAGTTATAGCTAAGCTTGGGCCCACAGGACGATTGTTTATTATCACAGCATATTCACTTTAAAATATTTTCGGAGCTGTATATGCTTAATAAATCAAACGAACGTAATGAAAAAATAAAGTGCGATAATTGCGGTGCTGCGGGAGTGATAGAGAAACGTATTACGAGAATTTACGGCCGAGGCCAGGATGCACTCGTAATTGAAAATGTGCCTATCATTGTGTGCCCGCATTGTGGAGTAAGCTATCTAGAAGCAAAAACTTTGCACGAAATTGAACGCATTAAGCTGCAACGTAAGAGTGTTGCCAGCCAGAGGACAATGGATGTTGTGGCTTTTGCGTTGTAATAAATGTAAAATTTTGCTGCAGGTGAAGCTTTGCCTAGACGTGATATAATGTCCGACAGCTTATTGCTGCAAATAATTTTTTCACTTACATGAAATAACTGGCTTGGAGGGATGGCATAATTTCGGGGGGAAAAATTTTCTGATCCAGCAAAAATTGTAGATAAATGAGGAAGCCAAGCACGAGGCTGACCTCCAAACAGGAGTATTTTTTAATTCAAATTAAAACTATAGGAACTAATAAAAATGGCCGATTTCCCTTATACATCTGTGACAGGAAAATTAAAGTCCTTTTTTGAAAAAATTGGACAATTAGGTGTACCTGACACGGTCGACAAAAAATGGATTGGATCAATCGGAATGAAAGCCTCAAATGATCCTACCATCATTCCAGTGCTTAAGTTTATTGGCTTTATTGACCAATCTGGCAAACCTACTGACAGATGGAAAAACTATCGTGATAAAACTCGTTCAAGAATCGTTTTAGCAGAGGCTATTCTTGATGGCTATGCTGAGCTTTTCAAAACCTACCCTGATGCTCATCGCCGAAAGAAGAGGAATTAAAATCCTTTTTTAGTACAAAAACTACAGGCGGATCACAAGTTGTAGCTAAAACAGTGACAACGTTTAAAAATCTTTGTGAGCTTACTGATTTGGAAAGTGCTGCTTATAAAGAACCATTGCCATTACAGATTGGAAAATTGGCACAAGATATTCCTGAAGCGCCTATCAAAATTATTCAAGATTTAGGGAAAGGGATTACTATCAATATAAACATTCAACTTACTCTTCCAGAAACAACTGATGAAAACGTATACGATAGATTGTTCTCATCAATGAAAAAACATCTTCTGTCATAAGGTATGGAATGACAATAGAAATAGCTAATACATTGAGGCAAAAAGCCCATGCATTTAAGGGAGAAGCTCATCTAATTTTATCAGGCTATGAGAGTTCTAAATCACGCATATTTTCTCTTGATAAAACAAGGAGCATATTGAATATGCTATCTCTTCAACAAGATGAGCTTTTTCAACAATCATTAGTTTGCATTGAAAGAGGTATTTTTCGTGCAGCTCATGTGATGGCATGGGCTGGGTTTATGGATTTTCTCGAACAAAAGCTCTCTTCAGATGGATTAATCAAGGTTAAGTCCGTAAGAACAGGATGGAACAGATATAATACAATCGAAGAAATTAGAGAGAATGTTCCAGAATTTCAGTTGATTGAAGCTGCACGTGATGTTGGATTGCTTTCAAAGTCTGAAACGAAAACTTTGTTGGGATTGTTATCCAAACGTAATGAGTGTGCTCATCCAAGTGCTTATAAACCAGGTTTGAATGAAAGCCTCGGTTATGTTTCAGAGTTACTAAATCGCATAAAGCAGCTTGATAATAAATCTTTGTAATTGAATAAATGGAGCCAAGCGACTGCTCGCATACCTGACGCTTTTCTGCTTCGCATCCCAAAGCTGCAGAAGTTCAAAATAAGATAATAAAAGCTTGATACCTAATGAAAAAATCCAATCCGTCAAATTCAATGAAATGCTTGCTCATTGTATTTACCCTCCTCGCCCTCTGGGCAGCCAGCTTAATATTTCTGCTCACCAGAAACCTGTCCGAACTTAATCCCTGGCTGATTCCCCTCGCCATCCTCTGGCAGACATTCCTCTACACAGGCCTGTTCATCACCGCTCACGATGCCATGCACGGCGCTGTATTTCCTGGCAATCGAAAAATAAATGATGCGATTGGCACGTTCGTCGTGTTTGTCTATGCCCTGTTTTCATATAAAAATTTATTGACCAAGCACTGGGATCATCACAAGTACCCAGCCAGTCCCCAGGATCCCGATTTTCACGATGGGGTGCATGAAAGTTTCTTCCAGTGGTATGTGCATTTTATCCGAAATTACATCACCTGGAAGCAGATCGTGGGCATGGCGATTCTGTTCAACGTATTGCTGCATTTGTTTCACATTCCCATTCCCAATTTGCTGCTGTTCTGGGTGGCGCCTTCGCTATTGAGTACCTTCCAGCTTTTCTATTTCGGAACATTTCTGCCGCATCGGGAGACAGTGGAAGGCTACAAAGATAAACATCGGGCACGGAGTGTGCGAATGCCCGTCTTCTTGTCATTGCTCACCTGCTATCATTTTGGCGGCTTTCATTGGGAGCATCACGCTCATCCGAATGTGGCGTGGTGGAATTTGCCAGTGACCAGAATGAAATAAAGCGCTGGCAAATTTGTTGTTGACATCGGTAGTATTTTTTTGTAAATTAAAACGAGCAATATTGAGGAGAACGGCGATGTCTATTCAACCGAAAAGACGGTTGACACCAGAAGAATATCTGGAAATTGAACGAAAGGCTGAATATAAAAGCGAGTACTTCAATGGAGAGATGTTTGCCTTTGCTGGTGCTAGCTTTAAGCATAATACAATTATTATAAATTTAATATTGCATTTGGGCCCTGAGGTAAGAAAGCGCAAATGCAATATCCATTCTAATGATATGCGAATCAAAGTCAGTGCCACAGGTTTATATACTTATCCTGATGTCTTCATCGTTTGTAATAAACCTCAATTTGAAGATGAGCATGAAGATATAATACTCAATCCCATTGTGATTATCGAAGTTCTATCTCCTTCCACTGAAAATTATGATCGAGGTACAAAGTTTGCCCATTATCGAACGATTAATTCATTATCGGATTATATTCTCGTGGCTCAAGACAAAATCCATGTCGAACATTACGCCAGGCAGTCAGATAGCTCATGGCTGCTAACAGAGTATGGTTCCATTCTTGATAAATTTCAAATTGAGTCTGTTGGTTGTGAGTTATCAGTGGCAAAGATTTATGAAAATTTAGAGATCGAAAACCGCTAATCGCTCGATTTTGGCTCATATTCACTTGGAGAAATTTTTAGCGGGAAGATTTATAATTTTCTTATCGCTGTATTAATAAAAAGCAATCATGGAGAAACATCATGTCGATTCAACCTAAACGACGCTTAACGCCAGAGGAATACCTGGAAATTGAGCGACAGGCTGAATATAAAAGCGAGTACTTTAATGGCGAGATGTTTGCCTTTGCAGGTGCCACTCGGGAACACAATCTGATTGCTGGGAATATTTATTCTAACTTGCATCAGCAACTCCGAAAAAAAACCTGTGAGGTATATCCCAGTGACATGCGGGTGAAGGTCACTGCAACAGGATTGTACACTTATCCTGATGTGGTCATCGTATGCGGAAAACCTCAATTTGAAGATGAGAAAGAAGACATTTTATTAAATCCCATTGTGATTATCGAAGTCTTATCCCCGACCACAGAAAACTATGATCGAGGAATCAAGTTCACACACTATCGAACAATTAGCTCGTTAACAGATTATATTCTCGTCGCTCAAGATAACATCCATGTTGAGCATTATGTCCGACAGTCCGATCGCTCGTGGCTCTTTTCGGAATACAAATCGGCTGACGAGAAAATTCAGATCGAATCTATTGGGTGTGAACTTTTAGTGGCGGAGATTTATGAAAAGGTAGAATTTGAAGGCGAAAGCAAAAGCTCTGCCAAAATTTGAAAACCTTTGAAAAGTTTACTTTCGATAAATGACCAACTCCCGATATCCCGACTTTGGATCATGCTCCCGCACAAATTTCAGCTCAGGCAAAATCCCAATCATAATCTCCGCAGTGGTATAAATCAGACAGCCCTCCATCAAATGCCCGCCGATGGTTTTGCCCGTGCTATCGGAAATCGCAATGTGCAAATGCGAGCCGTTTTTCGAGAGCGTGCCCGATAGCGAAACGATCTCGAATTTTTCATTGAGGAATGTCGCTTCATCTTGATTAGCAAAGCGGATGGCGGCCTGGCGCAGACTGCCAGCACAGGAGAGAATGCAGCCCGCTTCAATTTGATGCAGGTTGACCAGGCTATCCAGGCTTTTCCGCAAATCCTGAAATGGCGCCAGCCGAATCGCCAGGGCTTTGATGTTGGAGTATTTTTGAGTGTTATTGGATTGGGGCATTGGATCCAGAGAAGTTTTATGATTAAGGGAATAAACGGAAAGGATCACAATTCCAATAAATAAAATCAGACCTCCGAAAATCATTAAAGTCGTTTTGTTTTGCATTTTCAAATTATTTTCCTTAAAGCCTGATTAGTTGAAGTTAGATAGTGCCTGAACGAAAACCAGTCAACTACAAAAATGCGCTGTCATTGCGAGCGACGAAGGAGCGAAGCAATCTCTTGAAGTATTAACAGTGAACAACAGGATTGCTTCGTCGCTTCGCTCCTCGCAATGACGTGTATTCTTCAAATTTTTGTGAGTTCAATGACACGCTATCAAAGAGGAGAATTGAACGTCAACCATGCTAAGGTTCAGAACCTTCGAGAGGATTATGCTAAGGCTCAAATCTCAAAAATCCCCTGAACTTCAATCCCAGCACCATTCAGGCAGTTCACAATTTTTTCTCGATCCGCTCGCTGAAACCGCACGCACACCCCGCAATCCGAGCTGAGTTGACGGGGAACGGGGATCAATTTGCATTCGATATGTTGCTGATTCAACAATCGCTCGATGCGCATGGCGTGGTTGGTGGAATAGACCAGAATGACGGCGTAGGGGGATGGGGTCATCGCTCCTCCTCAGCCAATTTTCTGACAGCAGCGATGGCAAAATCGACCTCAGCTTCGGTGTTGAAAAATCCCAGCCCGAAGCGCACCGTGCCTATGGGAAATGTGCCGATGGTCTTGTGCGAAGCGGGCGAACAATGCAATCCCACCCGACAAAGAATGCCGAACTCTTCGTCCAATCGCAAACCGATATCTGATGGTGCTTTGCCCCGAATATTGAACGACACCGTGGCGATCTGTTTTTCGGCCTGCTGCTCCCCATAGACCTCAACTCCTGCAATGGATTTCAGCCCCGCCAGCAATCGCTGGGTCAAACGGATTTCATGGGAGCGAATGTTCTCGATGCCCTGCTCAAAAATCCAGCGGAGGCTGGCGTTCAATCCTGCCAGGCCCACGGCATTGGGCGTGCCGCTCTCGAACTTATCGGGCAGAAATTCAGGCTGACTTTCGTGCTCGGAGCGACTGCCCGTGCCGCCGCATTTGATCGGCTCAAATTTATTCAAATTCACCCGCTCGCCGATGATCAAGCCGCCTGTGCCCATGGGCCCGTAGAGCGATTTGTGCCCCGTAAAGCCCAGGAGATCGATGGCATCTCTTTCCATATCGATGGGCAACACTCCCGCCGTCTGCGCCGCATCGACCAGCAGCAGCAGATCATGTTTTCGAGCGATCTGGCCCACTTCAGCCACAGGCAGAATCGTTCCAACCACGTTGGAAGCATGGTTCAGCGCAATCATCACGGTGTTGGGACGAATGGCGGATTCGATAGCGGCTGGATCGAGCCTCCCCTGCTGGGAACATGGAACCACGGTCACTCCGACACCCTTTTGCTCCAGGCAGCGCAACGGCCGCATCATGGAATTGTGCTCCATGCTGCTGGTGATGACATGATCGCCAGATTTTAGCAGACCGTGCAACGCCAGGTTCAACGCCTCGGTGACATTGGAAGTGAACACGATTCGCATGGGATCCGCGACATGAAACAGTTCTGCCACCGCCTCCCGTGCACTGTAAACAATTCGGCCCGCTTCAATGGCCAGCCGATGTCCCGAGCGACCAGGGTTGGCGCCGACTTCATTGAGAAATTTCGCCATCGCCTCCAGCACGCAGGACGGCTTGGGGAAGGAAGTGGCGGTGTTGTCGAAATAGATCATTCGGAATTCCTTTTCATCCTCTTTGCGAAACTTATGGACCTTCGTACGAGATGTATTCTGCCATTGGCAAAATTTAATGTTGCTGCTCGTCTCAATTTTGTCCAATAAAATAAAAAAACTTGCACTAAAAATCAAACGAAATTATTACCAGGCTATTGTCGTCCAGTTTCCTAATCTCCTGAGGCGCATCGAGACTTTTCCATCAAAATTCGCTCTCTCGCCACCAACCCTACTGTTTTTGACCACATGCTGATAGCAATGAGCAACTATGTTACTAACCAAAAATTGATAGTCCCAAATTACTTTGATTTTCCATCAGTTACCGCTTTCAAAAAAATTGCAAAAGCTAAAAAAAATTCTTGACATTATTTTTTTTTTTTTAATTTAAACCAGAAAAATTCAACCAAGGGCTGGCAATCTGAGTCAACTTTTTCAACACAATGCGGATGTGAAAATTTGTTCAACTGCTAACTGCTCGCTGTTTTACTGATCACTGAAAATTGATTACTGATCACTGGCAACTGATCACTGAAAACTGGTTCCTGCTCCTTGAAGCCAACCCAAAACGAATAAGATCCATGTTCATTGAATAAATGTCATAATGTGATAAGAGCCGAAGTCATTCGGGTGCGCGACTGGCCTTGGGAACAGCAGAAGGCTGAAAGTATGGCGAAGGATGCTTTGGTGAAATTGCGTCGGAAAGCCTGCTCCGACTCTTATTGTCGTTCATAAGAAACGGGGGAGGCTTTTTTTATTTAACATGCGCTAAACTTAACCAAATTAGAGTTCTGCAAAATAAGAAAAAATGTCATTCCGAGCGAAGCGAGGAATCTGGTTAATCAAATGATTCAATAATAAATATAGATACCTCACTCCGCTGCGCTCCGTTCGGAATGACGGTGAAATTAGCATTTTGCAGAAGTCTATTTCCGTTGACAAAGGGGAGGTAGTCAAAGCTTCGCGAAGCGATCGGCGAATATCGGCAGGTGATCATGCCTAGCGAAGCATGTGGCAAAGAGGCAGAGGCCCATTATGACGTCGGGATTTGCTATGCCTGGTTGGGCAAAAAGGATTCTGCTGAGGTGATATTCCAGCAGGTGATCAACACCTATCCTGACAATATGGAAGTGGTGGCATATTCCAGGTATGGGTTATCGTGGGTGGATGTTCAGCGGGGGAAATTTCAGCCAGCCATCGAGCGTTTGCAACAACTGTTGGATCAGAAAATTTATTCTGATAAGGAGTTTTGTGCCCGAGTACAATTTGAGATTGGGCGCATTTATCTGGTCTTTTTGCATCAGGCGGAGCAGGCTGAGCAAGCGTTTCGAAAGGTGCTGGAGAATTATCCCGATGCCGAAGTGGCCAACCATCCCTTCCTGGCTAAGCTGAAAGGGAACTAGGCAATAGTTAGAAAACTAAAATAATCAGAAAGGAGCGTAGCCATGAGAAGAACAATTATTGCGATAATGGCTTGCTTATTTAGTTTATCTGGTTTTTTGCCTTCCGTCTATAGCCTACCCTGGCCGCCAGAGATGGATCTGATTTATATCAAATTTAATTATAATAGCTCGAGTTATAGCTACGATGCGCTGACAATCAAAAAGAATAATTCCACGGGGGTGCAGGTGCCCGAATGGTATCCAGCCTACAATCGCAATGAGCCCATGGCCTATATCAAGTCGCAGAGTGACCGTTTTATCGAGGCCCGTTTCTGGATCGATCGCACGGGATTTAACTATGCGGGGATTTATGCCGACATGTCGGGGTCGGGGATTGGCGATGTGCCAGAACAAAGTGTGAATTTTAATGACACGCAATATGCCACACAAACACTGGAGTGTTCAGGCTCGGTTCCTAACAGTGTGGGCATTCGAAGTTTCAGTTGGAACTGGTATGTAACGTATATCGATGAAGTTGAGTTTGAAGAGCCGATATGGATTGCTGAAAGTGGGGAGCATGAATATTATACGGTGCTGGATGAACCACAGGCGCCGATGTCCGTGCCCTGGACCGATGTGCTGGATTATTCCTGTGATTGGGCGAGCGGGCAATCAAGCGAAGCTAATGTTGTTAAAAAGATAACAGAGGGTATCTATAATATGGGCGATATAGATGGAGATATTGATTATGATTATTCAAGCTATTACTGTACTGATTATGATAAGCTAAAACTTGGAAGCTTTTTAGATGACATAACTTCTAAAAATAACGTGAAAGTAAATTGTACAGATTGTGGAAATTTGGTAGATGTTTTTACGGCAGCAGTTGGCTCTCAATCACATAGTAAGAGAATATGGTCAGGAATAAAAACAAAAGAAATTGATCCAATTGGAAGCATTTTTGGTTGGCGCATAGTCTATTGGAGTTACCACCAGTATGGTTGGATAAATAATTTGGTAGATGATTCCAGCCTAAGAGTAGATCGATATGGAACTCCAAGAGTTCCTACGAATATGAGCCAAAGCGATTATAATTATTTTTTGATTGATGGAAATCCTCCAGCTAATTCCCAAGTATACACTACCCAAATAGTAGAGCAGTAAATCCAAATTAATTTAAAGGAGAAAAGAAATGAAACATCGAATGAATTTAAGATTAGTGACATTTTTAATTTATATTTTCCTCTCTGTATTTATTTTTACAGAATCAAAATCTCAAGCTTTAAATGGATTTCATGTAAGAAGAGGAGTTTGGGGGGATCCTCCAAATGAATATCAATTTAAAGATGTACCAGCAAATGCAGGACTATTAGCTAAGTTTCCTCTGGAAGAAATATATCGAGAAGTCGGACCAGAATATCTTAATACTGTTGAACTTGATTATTGGATTTTTACTTCGATTTCAGATGCTGAAATGGCTATGGTTGAAAGATTAGATATGTCGTCCCTATTACTCAGAAATATGATTGATTATCCGCTTAATAATGGATTTATAGGAGATAATTGTTGGCATTCGATCGAATTAACAGGTTCAATTATTTTTATACGAAATAATGTATTGACGTTCATTAGTCCAAGGGACAAAAGTCAATTTGACTCTAAAACCATAGAGCAAATTAGCAGAAAAATCGATTCGGTTATTATCAAATCTGACAAAGTCGCTAGCCTTGCCGAAATCCCCGCTCCAATCATTAAAAATGTGAATATAATAAGCGATCTTCCTCAAGATATGCAAGATGTGGTAAAAATAAAGATAGATGCGAGCGATGTAAACGGAAAAAAATTATATTTCCGAAAATATGCCACGGGACTTGCTCTTGTTTCAGAAACTGGAGTGCTGACTATCTCTTTTAATAAGAATACTGATTTAACTGAAGATCCTAACAAAGTTAAAGTCAAGATTTGGGTTTGGAATGAAGATCGTTTAGTATCTTCAACTGAAAAAGAAATCCCTTTTTATAAAGCTTCCACAGGAAAATATGAAGGCCACTCTGCGGAAGTAAAACAGGCCTTCACTTTAATGCAAAACTGGCCGAATCCTTTCAATTTTTCAACAGCTATCGGCTACGTTCTGTTGAGACCGATGAACGTACGTCTCAGAGTTTTTGACATTTATGGGAGGGAGGTTAATACCTTAGTGAATGATTATCAAAACGTAGGGTACTATCAAGCTATATTCAATGGAAAGGATAGCAAGGATCAAATTCTTGCCTCAGGAATATATTTCTATATATTGCAGGCAGAATCGTTTCAGGAGAGCCGAGCGATGATACTTTTACGATAGCAGTTTTAATAAAAATAAGTAAAGCTGATTTTTCGGCAAAGTTTCCAAAAGTGTGTAAATTTATTTAGAAATCTTTAATTGGCTTATACTCCCAGTTTTCATTCAACATTTTAGATAAAGCGAGCATGATTCTCAGACAACTTTGTTCATTGGGAAAAGTCTCCATGACCTTGATGCGTCGTCTAAATTCTTTGAATGCTCGTTCAATGACATTGGTGGAACGGATTTTCGCCCAATGTCGATACGGGAACTGATAAAAGGCAATCAGTTCCTCCAAATCTTTTTCAAGGCAGTCAACGATGTGGGGGAGCTGTTGATGCCAGCGTGCCTGAAACTCGTTGAACCGTTGTCGTGCTTCGGCCTGGCTGGTGGCATAAAAAATGAGCTTGGCCTCAGCAGGAACAACGCCCCGCAAGCTGCGGGGACATTTGCCCACAATGTTTCTAATTTTGTGGACGATACAGCGCTGGATGGTCACCCCTGGTAATAGCGAACCCAGGGCACTGAGGAGACCAGCATTGCCATCGACGGTAACCAGTTTCAAGTGATCAGCGGAAAGCCCTCGTTGTAACAGTAGCAACAACAGACTTTCCCAACTGGCGGTTGATTCCCGACCGCCTAACAGGAATCCTAACAATTCTTTTTTACCGTCTTCGGTAATGCCAATAGCACAAAGTAATGCTTCCTTGGAGATCCAATGGCGCCTAATTTTCAAATTTACTGCATCCAGAAACAGATAGCAAATCTGGTGGCTGATGGGACGATTCATCCATTTCAGATATTCTTCTTTCAGCACTTGATTACATCGGGAAACCGTGGTCGCACTATAGTTGCGCCCCCAGATCGCTTGGGTGATTTTTTTCACCTTTCGGGTGCTGATGCCATTGACAAACAGATCAGCAATGGCTCGAGTAATCTTGTTTTCACGGCGGTTCCATCGATGGAACAATTTGGTGATAAATCGCCCTGTTCGAGACCTGGGAATGGGAATAGCTTTGATGACACCAAATCGAGTCTCAAAGCTTCGGTAGCGAAACCCGTTTCTGGAATCAGTTCGATCATCAGATCGCTGATAAGGTGCTGCTCCAATAAACGTTTCAAATTCATCATTAATCGTGTTAATGATGGTAATTCGGGCAATATGCCGAAGCTGTTGTTCCAGCATATCAAAGAACTCTTCACCATTGGGTATCAATTGGTCAGTGGTTTCAAATAAATTATCAGAACTATTTTCTTGACAATCAGCATATTTAATAGCAACATTTTCCATGAACGAATTCCTCCAGATAATTTCAAGATGATGATTGGTCAATTTTGAAATACTGGAAGAATAAGCCCTTTTTATGAAAATTGCAATTGAAATTTACACACTTTAGGTTATACTACCTTGACTTTTTTCAGAATTGTCCAGTCGCCGAGGGCGAGAAAGGAGCTTACAAGGTTATTGATAGCCCTTGAGGAGCTCAAATATGGTAAGCGATCACAGGGTTGGAATAAAAATCTTTAACATCCCCTCAATCCCCTACGTTGGCGGGTATTTCCTGCGGTCGCTTCATAGAGGAAATTGCTATAGCCACCCTATTGAAGGAGGCCAGAAGGGATGTCAAGAAAGTAGAGGCATAGCTGCTATTTTTTATCCCCCTGTGATCGGTTACCAATTATACTCCGCAAGGGCTCTGATTTTGGATATATATGCGATTGTCAGATTCCGAGTCATTTGCTGGGATTTATTGCGACATGTCGGGGTCGGAGGTTGGAAATGTGGTAGAGGAGAGCGTTAATTTTAATGATACGCATATGCAACGCAATCCATGGAGAGTTCGAGTTCGGTTGTGCGATTGGCCAAATGAGCGAACCTATCTTGGATGATCGTCTCATGATTTATCAGAGTCGCTTTATGATTGTGGATGGGGATAAGATAGGTGATCCTCAATCGATCTAAACCCGAGTCAGTCATCTTTTATTGAATGCTCTTTAAAGCTTGGATAGTTTTGAACTGCAGAAGCATTATCGAATCCGTACGGCCTTTTCCTGGGCGATGAGCGCTAATTCCGCTGCTTTGAATGTATGCTCTTGGGGCATGGCGTTTTGGGTTCGATTTAAACAATCCAATATTAGCTGCCCAAAATACGGAAATCCGACTTTGCCTTTAAGGGCAAAATGTTTTTCACCTTTACCATTGACCAGATAGAGGTGATCTCCATCTTCAGATCTGGCTACATCAATATATTTTCTCATTTCGATATAGCCATCTGTGCCCAAGATAAAGGTACGGCCATCGCCCCAAGTGCGTAAGCCATCGGGAGTAAACCAATCCACTCGAAAATAATTGGTAGCGCCATTATCGGCAATGAGATTGGCCTCTCCGAAATCCTCCAGTTCGGGGTACTGGGGATGATTGAAATTGGCCACATGGCTGGATACTACGGTAGCATCTTTTGCCCCAGCGTAAAATAAAAATTGCTCAACCTGATGGCTGCCAATGTCGCAAATGATGCCGCCATATTTTTCTTTGATGAAAAACCAAATGGGACGTGAGGCGGCATTCAAACGATGGGGGCCGAGTCCAATCACTTGAATGACGCGACCGATTGCTCCCTGCTCGATCAATTGTCCAGCGAAAACGGCGCTTTCGTTTTGCACCCTTTCGCTGTAACAGACCGCCCAGATCCTGCCGGTTTCCTTCACCTTCTTTCTCGCAGCCTCAAGCTGTGATAAAGTGGTGAAAGGCGCCTTGTCCGAGAAAAAATCCTTATTATGATTCATCACCCGAAGTCCGAGTGGGCCGCGCTCTGAGGGGATGTGGGCAGTTGCCACTAATTTGATGGTTCGATCCTCTAAAATTTCATATTCTGATGAAACCGATTTCGCAGCAGGAAATTGTTTGATGAATTCTGCAACTTTTCTGGGGTCTTCATCAAATACTTTCACAACGGTAGCCCCTGCCGCCTCTAATCCCTGGCACATCCCATAAATGTGGCCATGTTCCAAACCAATTGCGGCAATGGGGAATTCGCCTTTTTCACAAACTTGTTGCACAAATGCTTTTGGAGCATCAGTCATGCCATCTTGCATCGCTTCCTCCGTCGTTATTCATTTTGGCCTGGTTTGCTATTTCAACAATAAACCGATCTGTTAGCTCGGATGATAAAAATACAATGGTGAGGTATTGGGGAAAAGGCTGTTAATTCTATCCAGTTCTGCTTTTTCATTATCGCAATATTGCAAATTCCTGCTTTTGATATTAATGAAAATTTTGCAAAAGGAAGATCGGCCTGCCTTCTTTTGATGACCGATAAACTGCCAGCACGACTTCCAGTGCCTTTTTCCCTTCATTACCAGTGACCAGCGGTTCGCGATCGTTCTGAATTGCATCGATAAAATCATGATATTGGGCCAGATGTTCCTCGTGGCCTATTGCCATCGGATCAGAAAAACCGCTTTTGTGTGTGGCAGATTCAATGTCTTGGATATCTTTCTCTCCTTCGATATCCCAGGTTTTGATTTTTCCGCCTTCTAGAACCACTGAACCTTTTTCGCCGTGGATATCCAATCGCTCTGGGAAGCCAGGGAAGATACTGGTGGATCCTTCAATGACCCCCAAGGCACCGGTTTTAAAAGTGAGCAGCGCCACGCCCAGGTCTTCGGTTTCGATTTGATGAGTGAAAGTGCCGATCTTCCCATAGACTGAGTCTACTGGGCCCATCATCCATTGCAGCAGATCGATGGTATGGATGGACTGATTGATCAGAGCGCCGCCGCCATCCCATTGCCAGGTCCCGCGCCAACCGCCTGCGTTGTAATATTCCTGGGTGCGGAACCATTTAATGGATGCATTTCCAAGGATCAATTTTCCAAGTTTGCCCTGTTGGATTGTCCCTCTCAGCCGTTGGACCGCTTCGCCGAACCGATGCTGAAAAATGACTGTCAATTTTACTTGTGCTTTCTGACAAGCCTGGATAATTTGATCGGCTCGTTCTAAGTTGATCTCAATTGGCTTTTCAACGAGCACATGCTTTCCCGCTAAGGCAGCGGCAACAGCAGGTTCAAGATGCATCCCGCTGGGTGTGCAAATGCTCACAACATGGATATCCTCTCGCTCGATCAAATGATGAAAGTCGGTATAGTAAGGAACGCCGTATTTCTGCCCAGCCCTCTTCGCTTTTTGTTCAGAACGGCTGCAAACCGCTACGAGCTGGCAATTCTCTAATTGTTGAATGCATCGGGCATGAATGGCCGAGACATTTCCCGCGCCTATAATTCCAAAACCGAGTTTTTTCACCATGATTTGCCTGTTTAATTAAATTGATAAGCTCATCTAAGTAACGGATGATATCTTTCATTGTATCCATGAAATCGAATCGAAATGGATACAGGTAATCATCCATTGTCGCAGTAAAATAGCTGGCAGAGGTTTCCCGCGATTCAGCTAAGTAGTTTTAGCGAAAACTCACCTCAATGTCATTTCGAATGTGGGGAGAAAGCTCCAGATGAAATGATTTCAATACTACCAGATTCCTCCCTTCGTTAGGAATGACATTTATGCTAAAAACTTAATAGATTTCGTTCAAGCACTAATAATTAGGTCTTCGTCGCATATGCAACCCGTCTTTGAATCGGGATTCAATCGGCAAACCCCACCTCGTTTCGGCAGGAACATGATGCTTTCATGTTAATTTGATCAGAGGAGTCAAAAAATAGTTTGAACCCATCAGAAAATCAGAACCAGAGAAGCTTTATTCAGGTTCTAAATTTTTGTAGGAGGAAATCTTCATTTGTCCATCAAGCGTTTCATATATTCGACATAATGTGGAAACGCAATCTCGGGATCTGGCAGCTCGGGATGCCATCGCTTTTCCCATTCGAATGAGAGATAGCCAATATATCCGCCCTGTTTGAGTACATCATAAATTTGACGAAGGGGAAGATCGCCTTCGCCCATTAGGCAGGGCGTAAATCCCAGTGCAGTATCGGGCGCAATTTTCGAATCCTTCCAATGCGTGTGATAAACCCACTTTCCGATTTTTTCCCAGGTCTGTTCCGGAACCTCGCCGATGAACATGAAAGGATGATTCACATCCCATAATATGCCAACTTGATTAGAATCGACCAATTCCATCAGCGCTTTGAAGTGGTCCGCTGCCATCCAATCCTCATGGGTTTCAACGATGATTTTCGCATCCAGATCATCTAGGATTTCGATCATTTGAAACAGGGTGATAGCCGCCTGTTCGATCGCCTGGTCCCAAGAGAGCCCCCCGATATTGCCGCCAAAGATTCTGATGAAAGGCGCATTGAATTTTTCGCACCGCTCGGCATAGCGCTTCAGCTCTTCAATATGTCCCGCTCGTTTCGATTTGTCGGGTTCGGACATCCGAATCGAGCTGGCGAAGCAAACCAGTTCGATTTCAGCGTCGAGGAATTTATCCCTGGTCTCGTTGATTCGATGTCGAAATTCAGGCAATCGCGTGACATCGAGCTGGTCTTTAATCCCGCGAATCTCAATGCCTTGGAAACCGAACATTTTTGCCCGTGTGATGACCGTATCAAGATCCCAATATGGACAGCCAAGAGTGGAAAATGACAGTTTCATATCAAGATTTATCCTTTCAATTAACCACAAAAATCTTCTATTGTCTTAAAGATCGGATTTCAGATGATAAATCTCATCGTTAAAAACTTCCAGTGTATATTCAATGTCGCTTTCTGAAAGCGATGCGATCACACAAAGCGAAACGCCTGTTCCATCCTGCCTCACCAGAATCCCCCTGTCAGCGCATTGTTGAATAAATTTTAGCGTCAATTCCCTCTTTTTGTCAGCATCGTGAATTGTAAATTCAAATTTCACCGCCGGAGTTGGATCCATCAAGTTCATTCCAAAGTCGCTCTTTTGGCTGATGTCCCTCAACCCAGTCCGCAACCGATCTGCTATATCGTACAATCGTTCGATGATGTGTTCCTCTTCGATGATTTTGATAGTTTCGATAGCCGCAGCGATGGAGAGGGCTTCGCTGGCGAAGGTGGAGGTGATGAGATTGTCTTTCAGGGGCACCATCAATTCCTTTTTTCCAACAAGCACCGAGATCGGCATGCCGTTAGCCATGCTTTTCCCGAAGGCGGCCAGATCAGGAATGACGTGATATTTGTCCTGCGCTCCTCCCATCGCCCAACGAAACCCGGTGATGATCTCATCGAAGATGAGCACAATACCCTTTTGATCCGCCAGCTTTCTAATTTTCTGGAGAAAGTTATCCTTTGGCTCCACACCATAAGCGGCTGGGGTGAGAATGATGCAGGCGATTTTTCCATCGTGTTTGTCAATTAATTTTTCCAACTGGGGATAATTATTGAACTCAAAATCTTCGATCAAACTTTTATAGCAAGCAGGAATCCCTTGCTCGCCTATTTTCGCTGCCCACCAATCATGCCAGCCATGATAGCCACAGCTCAAGATCATCTCTTTCCCAGTTGCTAATCTGGCGGCGCGCACTGCAGCCGAAGTGACCTCCGCGCCCGTCTTCATGATTTTCACCATTTCAGCACAGGGGATTTTTGCGATGAGCATTTCGCTCAACTCAACTTCATTGGGGCTGGGCAATGAAAACAGGCTTCCCTTACCCAATTGCTCGATGATTTTGGCTTGAATCCTGGGGTGATTATAGCCGATATTGATCGGCGCCAGGGCAGCGATATAATCGATATATTTGTTGCCATCGATATCCCAAACATAAGCGCCCTCAGCCCGCTCGATATAGGCAGGAAAGTGCTCCATGTCTAAAAGATTATAGACCCGTTTGGCGTTGGTATTGGTGCCGCCGGGAATGATCTCCATTGCGTGGGCAAAGAGTTTTTTTGATTTTTCAAGGTTCAACATTTCAAAGGATCCTTTAAAAAGAAACGTGTCAATCCGAGCACAGCGAGAAGTCCAATTTGAAAACGATAAATCTTTGTTATGAGATTTATGATGGAAGATTCATTCGAAACGACCAGAAGATCAAATGCAACCAGAATGTGTGAAAAAAGACATCTGCAACGTGACCCTTCCCACGAAGCGTGCAATTATATTTTTTTAGAATCAGATCACAACAGTTAATTTTGGATAAATTTCTCTCGTCACAATTTTAACTTGGATCTTCTGACCATTTTCTACCGCTACTAAACTCCAGCCATTTTTAATCTTCTTCAAATTGAGTACTGGAGGTAAATCATCGTTCCGAATCGCCGCTGCAGCCGTGATCAAAACGACCTTATTTCCAGCTTTTTTAGACACCACCTCCATGAACGGATAGACGCCATGCTCTTCTGGGACAGGGAATCTATTGGTGTTCAATTGGATGCCATGATCGCCATCGCATATCCCAACCAATTTCGCCTGAGGACGAAAGAAGGTGAACTTGTTGCCAGCAATTTGGATCTTTCCGTTTTTGTCCTCATTGTCAACGAACCACCTCGCTTTGAAATCCGCCGGTTGATGGTTGGTCTGAAGCACATCCACCACTAAAATTAATCTCATTTCAGGAACTGCCAGCATCGTGCGATTGACGTTTTGGACATTTTGGTTCACCAATTGATATGCGTGAGTTGCATCGCTGGTGACTATCGCATAGCGATCGGTTTTTTCTTCTCTCACGACTTTCGCTTCGGCTAAAGACGCGTTGGTTCCTTCCCGTCCATCATGATACTGATGGCCCTTGTCGTCGATCAAAACCGTGTTATGGGCAGGTGAGGTACGCAGCCGCCAGGCAGGATGTTGATGGTTGTAAGGCGGATGCCAGGCATCCACCAAAAGATTTTCCGCAAAGCATTTCAGGATCAGGCTGTTTCGATCGGCATGTTCATGATTGGCAGGCCCGCCACTGCGCAAAGCGACCACAAAATCGTCTTTTTCAAACCCAGTCGAAACGATAACCCAACCAATATCGAAATGGCGATAAAACCATGAGCCAGTGGGTTTAAGCGAAGCAATGGTTGGATCATAAAAGATAACGGAAAAAATGCGATGTTTCTGGGCATGATTTTCCGCAGCGAATTGAGCTATGCCATCGCGATACTTTTGAGCGACCCAGAAGGCCACGTCCGAAAAGAAGCCGCTACCACCATCGCCGAAATTCACATGCCCTTCAGGATGCTGATGGCTTGGCATTCGGGTCATCAAAAAGAAATCGATGACTCCCCGCCAATTAATTTTTTCTGCCCAGTTGATATTCAATTTTCTTTCGAGGATAGCGAGCATGATGATCAATTCGCTGGCCGTATAATTGGCATAGCCAGATCCCTCGCTATAACTGCCATCTGAGGAGAACATATCGTAGAATTCGTGGTAAGTTTGCTCCACGACGCGCAACCATTCGGGCACTCGGGGATGACGGCCGTTGTAAAAGATCACCCCAAGAGCCAACGCGCTCATGGGCACGGCGCGCAGATTGGTCCGGGACAAGATCCACGGCCAGCGGCGCATGTCCCGATCCTCATAAAAGCTACTCTCCGGATCGAAACCCCAGCCGATCACTTTTTCCTTATTGAGCATTCCCCAGCAACTGCGATAGCACGGCTCGATGCCTTTCTCCGGCAATTGCTGCAACACTTCTTTTTTCAAATCATCTGACAATAGCTCCTCGATCCATTCATACGTCAGCACGAGGGTTTGCGTGGTGTAAGGCGCCCGCTGTAAGCCGATGACGTCTTTCCCTGCCTCGAGGAAATAATCCCATTTTTTGAATTGAATGATTTTCTCCAGTGCAAGTTTCGCCATCCTGCCACGATGTGTGTTACCAGTGATAAAATAAATGAACGCCTCGCGCTGCAGAATATCGCAGAGCCGAGGCAAATGCCAGATCTGATTATTGAACTCGATGCCCGTCTCCATAAATTCTCGATCATGGGTCAGATCAGTATTCAGCATTTCATCCCAGAATTTTCTGAATAGCGGCAGTTCCAGCCGACGACGAATTTCTGGGATCTCCTCAGGCGAAAAAAGCAAGTTTAATTTTTCAGTTGATGTTTTAGAATTCAATTTTGATAATAAGCTCATTGGATGAAAAAAGAGCAAACTGGAAGTTAAGCCTGAAAGTTTTAAGAATTGTTTTCTGGTTAGCATCATCAATTTTCCTTGTCTGATAAAATGAAGACACTCTCTTTTTCAAATGATAGAAGCGACCCAACTCATAACATTTTTCATCCATTGGGTTGCTATAATCCGTTGCAAAAAAAATTCTAATATGATCAATACACCAAAAATTATTTTGAAAAATACTTCGAAAGAAACATCCCCAATCCGCTCAAAAACAGCACCCCGCTGATCATGAAATTGATCCAAATTTTGATTCGAGCTGCGGGGGCGATCAAAACGAGCAATGAAAGGGCGCTGAAACCCATTGCCATCCAGCCGACCAGCGGGAAGATGTTGGACTGCTTTGCGTTCACGGAGGTAACTTCTTTGGCTACATCGATTGGGGTATTTAGTTTTTTAAAGAACCGATTTACCTCCTCTTGCGAAGAGTTTATGTCATCGCCGAACAGGGCGGCAAATTTGTAACTCAATCCGAAAAACGCGATCACTCCTAATGTCAACCAGAAATGAGCTGAGAATAGGAAATCCTTCTGAAGGAACGCGGACCAGTCACTAAACGATAGATTCGGATTATTGTTGGCGATCATAAAAATGAAGTATAATCCGATGCTCAATAACAAGCTGAAAATCAGGGCATGGAAATGATGTTGGTTATACAATCGTCCCAGCGGATTGGAAATAAATATGAACAATAAGGTGATGGCCACAGTGATGAGAAATTGTTGTCCCAAGGGATAATGCAACACAAACCGCGCTAAAGATGCTGTGAGCACGCCAGCCATAATGGAAGCCATGGCGGACCAACGGGAGATTTTTTTGGTCATAATCCCCAGAAACATGGGGATGGCGCTGGGCACCCCAGTGAGCCCAAAGAAAATATTGGTGAACGAAAACACCCAGTACCGACTGTGAATGATGATTAGGGCTAAAATCATGGCGATCAGGGCGAAGGCGAGCACAGCGATTCTGCCCACAAGAAGCGTTTGTTTTTCCGTGGCGCTCGGCTTGAAGCGGTTCTTATAAATATCGACTGAAATGATTGAAGAAACCGTATTCCAAACGCCGCTCATCGATGACATGGAGGCGGCCATCATGGCGGAGAGGAAGATGCCAACGATCCCCGCAGGAAGGTATCGCAACACCACGGCGATGAAAATATTTTCTTCGGGTTTGGTCACACGAGCGAAATAATCTAACAGGCTAATATCAGGCCACAACACTTTTCCAATCAGGGGGGGAATGCCGAATAGCAGTGGTGCGGTCAGAAATAGAAAGAAGGTCAGCCAGCCGACTTTCATCGCTTCCCTCTCGTCTCGGACGCTATAATAGCGCTGAGCTTTCTCGCCCACAGAATTGCCAAAGATATTGGCGGCGATGAGACCCAGCAGATACCAATGATCATACAGCGTGTGATCGGGCAACACATGCTTGAATTTCAATGGCGGAATCTGTTGGAGAACCTCTCCGATCGATTTGAATTCGCCTGATAAAAATATAGCGGGGAGCAAAGCGATACAAACGACGATCAGAATCAAAAATTGCACGAGGTCAGTGATACACACAGCCCATAGCCCGCCCAAAAAGGTATAGACGAGAATGACAATTCCAATGACGATGATCATACCATCGATAGCAGTCATAGAGCCAGGGAACATGGTCGGTGCACAAATCTTGCTCAATGATGCCAGATGATGGGCGGGCCAGTAAAGCATGGTCAGGGTTAGATAAATGCTAAGGAAAAGGTGGGTGGCATTATTGAATCGCGTTCTAATGTATTCAACAGGCGAGGTGACCCTGGAGCGCCGCCACCGTTTGGCAGAGAGGATGAAGCCAATGAAAAACGACGTGCCCCAGGTTGCGAAATATAGCAGCCCAAACCAACTGGTATGATAGACGAAACTGGCACCTCCAGTAAAGGTCCAGGCGGAGAACATGGTCATGTAAAGCGATACTCCCGAAACCCACCAGGGGATGAGATTGCCGCCGATAAAAAAATCCTTGCCCCCTTTCATAAATTTCGAAAAGTAATAACCAATCCCCAACATCAAGATGAGATAAAAGCCAATGACAACATAATCAACCAGAGGAAGACCAAATTTCATTCAGAGGCCTCAGTTATGATTGGGTAACACTGTGTCTGTTTCATCGAAAATTTAACATAAAAAAGTTCTGAGTCAAGCATTATTTTGTTGGATGAAAAAACTTTCGAAGGCTCCCACCCCTTGAAACGGTCTTTTCGATTAATCCCTCAAATGATTCTCAATTTTCGGGAATTGATATCGCCAGAAAGCAGAAAAATTTGGTTGCATGTTTTCCAAAATCATGTATCTTATTGGACAAAACCAATTCAGCTTATTGCCATTTTCGAATTGGGGTGCTCGATGAAAAAGATGATTCCAATTCTGATATTATTTCCTTGGGTGGCAAATCCCCTATTCTCTCAAGACATCTTAACCCAACTCATTCCCAAAAATGTGCATTTGTCATTTAACGGCACATTTGTCCATAACGGTCATTTACCGAGTGGCTTGGTCTATTCTGAGAATGGTCGCTATTGGTGTGAGTTTGAAATCGGCCATGTGGGCGACGAGGTGCGTGAGCTGAAGAGATTTCGATTATTTGAGGACGATCGGCTTTTATATGAACTCGCGCAACCGCCTGGCTCAGATTTTTATATCTCTAATTCTGGATTTTGTGCATTTTTGGATATGAGGCATCATTATAGGGGTGAATTGACCATTTACTTTTACTCCGAAACAGGTCGAGAGCTTTTTTTCGAGAGACTTGTTGGAGCCTCTTTATTTGGCTTCTCTCCGAAAGGCACAAAATTCGGGGTAGGGAATTCCCAATACCTCAAGATCATTTCTGTTCCAGATCGCCAGATCGAAAGCTACGATGGCGCTGATCAATTCGATATTTCAGAGGACGAGAAGCTGGTTGCTATCGCACTAAGAGGCAAAGCAAGGGTCTATTCGGAAAACAATTTGATTGGTGAATTCAATACTGGCTTTATTTACCCCCGAAAGATCAAGGTTTCATCTGAGCATCAATTTTTAGCTGTGATAGATAAAAAGCATCTCAAGGTCTATTCATTGATCAATGGGAAGCTGCTTTTTGAAGATGTGCTTGATGCGAAACGATCGTTTCGGGATCTGATTTTGCAGGATGGTCAAATTTTAGCTGGGATTCAGGATCGGGAAAAAGGGATTTCAAGTGGGATCTTGAAGGTCTATGATCAGCAAGGCCGGGTCCTCATTGAACGCATTGAGTCGAGCAAATCGTTCAAGACCTTCGATCAAAAGAAGCTGCTCCAAAAATCCCCAAAAGATTACAACCAGATTCCCTGGCCCTTTATCCCGTTCGATAGCGTTCATACGGTTTGGAATTATTACGAACAGCACATGAGCTATGGTTTGCCCGATTGGTCCTATCTTCATCAGGGATTGGATATCATCGTGCCCATGAATGAGCCGACTTTTGCGGTCGAAGCTGGGATCGTGAAATGTGTGCTGACGATCAGTGGGTACTGGCACTGGCGAATTGCGGTCAGCCAGGAACAGACATCCGATTTTTCGAAGGGCTGGTTATACGCGCATTTAATCCCCAGCACCATTCAGTTTGATGTTGGAGATACAGTGCAACAGCATGATTATCTTGGTGACATAGTGCAATGGCATGATGATTGGGGGCATATCCATTTCGTAGAGATTCAAGATTCAGGCCTGGTGTGGCGCTACGATGATAACGAGTGGGGGATCACCTATAATCCATTGCTGTCGCTTCAGCCCAATACCGATTTAATCCCTCCAATGATCGAGCCTGTTTTTGAGCATTCAAAATTTGTTTTTTGTCTTAATGAAACCAGTGATTATCTTGATCCAGATAGCCTATACGGTGATGTTGATATCATTGCCAAAATCGTCGATTATATCGGCGACTCTCCCTGGCAATTGCCTGCTTACGAGATTTTTTATTGGGTGAAAAAATTGCCAGAGGATACCATCGTTGTCCCTCGTACGTTGGGCCAAATTCTCAATCACGCTTATGACTTCTATGATTCTCATCACTACACTCCTTTTGCCACTGTGATTTACAAGCGCGATTCACTGCTCCTCCCGCCTCATTGGATGGATCTAGCGCGAAATTACTATCATATTTTGACCAATAATAATGGCGATTCATTAATCGATCTGTCGGAAAAAGACTTAGCCCTGTCGACCGATAACTTTCCCAATGGGGTATACCGGATCTTCGTTGAGGCTAGAGATCAATTTGGCAATACAACCGTGGACAGCATGGATGTGAAATTTAAAAATCGCACATCTGATATTGGTGAAAATCAAATTGCTGTTTCCGAAAAACTTCTATTGATCCAAAATTATCCCAATCCCTTTAATACTATCACAGAAATCTATTATGTTGTCCCAAAACCAGGAATAGTTTCGATAAAGATCTTGGATCTGCTCGGGAAGGAAGTTTGTGAGTTGGTTGACAGATATCAAAGTCCTGGGAGTTATCAGGTTGAATTTCAGGCTGATGGTTTAGCTAGTGGAATATATTTTTGCCAATTGAAAACCGCGATTGGTATGAAATGGAACAAAATGGTACTGCTGCGATAGCGATGAACTATTCGAGTGAATGAACGAAGAATAAAAAAGCCAATATCAGTTATATTGGCTTTTTTGTTTAAAAAATTCTATGCTTTGGTTATTTTTTGGGCAGTGGATGAGCAATGATTTTAACCGCCTCGGCAAATTTGAATTCTTTATAGGTTGGGCTTTTGGTGTTGTGGCATTTGACACACACCTCGTTGGTCGGCTTGATCAGACCATAATCGGCGCCTTTTATCTTTCCTGCGGTGATGTCTTTCATGATCTGCATGTTTTTATATTCCGATCCAGGACCATGGCATGCCTCGCAGGATACACCCTCCTCTAACGTGAGACTAACCTCTTTCATGGCCGCCGCTGCATGATAGCCAGTCACATGGCAGCTCAAGCATTCAGGGGCTTGCTGCGGATCGCCCTTTACACCAGCTTTCGCTGCGACTTGTTTAGCGTAATCTGAAGCCAACGTGGCATAGGCTTGGGAGTGCTTATCAGATTGCCATTTTTCAAAAATGTTGCCATTCTTTTCGCCCTTATGGCACATCTTGCACTTTGCCACTCCGACGTATTTAAAATTTCCCTTCTTGGCTTCCTGGGCAAATGACAACGCCATCGTGAAACCAACGGCCATGGCGACCAACAAGGTTGCTAATTTACGCATCGGATACCTCCTGAGTAAATTTTAGATCTGATTGATGATTAATTAAGTTTCCTACTTTAACTGACTCGTGACCCAAATGTTCATTTTTAATTAGATTTAAAATAGCAAATTTTGAACTGAATGTCAACAAAAAAATTGCCCAATTTGTAACAGCATCGCCATATCTTTTAATCTTGATTTTTCTGATTTCATTTGAGCTCCGTTTGCCCAAGAAGATTTCTTCAATCCAAGGCATTCCTTCATCGATGCAAAAAGATTTCTCCACAATGACCAAATGAAGAGCAAACGACTATCACCTTTGCAAATACAGCGAGCTTTGGGATTCTTTGATTCTGATTAATGGCAGTTAAACGACGCTTTCCTTGGCGGGCCTGACATCAAAGTTGCATATTTTGGAATTTTACATAAGTCTATTCTTGAAAATTCGACTCGCATCTCCGAAGCAACTTATGAATTCGCTCCATGGATTTCGCGGAACAAATCTCCAGAATTATCATTGAACAAGACAAATTAAAATGAAAGGAAAGTGGATATGATTAATTTAAAAATTTCTCATTACAAATTGGCGCTTTGGATTTTGGCTTTTGTGATTACAATTAGCTCAGCAGTATATCAGCGGCTCACAGGGCCAACCTATCCGAAAAGAGGCCACATTCAATTTATCAATAATCGGATCTCATATAAGCTGATCCGAAGTCAGAATGTGAATACCGATATCCCAATTGCCTTGACTGTGCCAGATAGCTCGATCAGTGGCTATGTCAGCTTTAAGCGTTACAAGTCAAATGACGACTGGTCTACTTTGCCATTGAGGCGCGAGCAAGCGAAGTTGGTCGGCGCGATCCCGCATCGCAACCAAGCTCCCGCTGGAAAATTGATGTATTATGTTTATTTGACCCGAGGAGATCAAAAGGTCTCCCTTACTGGGGAAGAGCCGATTGTGCTGCGGTTCAAAGGGCCAGTGCCTGCTTGGGTCCTTTTGCCTCATGTGCTGATCATGTTTTTGGCCATGTTATTTTCCAATCGCGCTGGGTTAGAGGCTTTGGATGCCAGAGGGTCAGCATATAAGTATCTCCGTTGGACGATCGGGTTGTTTTTCATCGGTGGGTTCATCCTAGGCCCGCTGGTGCAAAAATACGCGTTTGGTGCGCTATGGACTGGCTGGCCCTTTGGTCAGGATTTGACCGACAACAAGACGCTCATCGCTATGCTGGGCTGGCTCTTGGCATGGTATAAAAATCGCCGCGGAAGAGAGGGAAGAGGATGGATCATTTTCGCGGCATTTTTAATGTTAGCTGCGTATCTGATTCCCCATAGCATGTTTGGATCCGAAATCGATTATAGCAAATTAGGGGAATAATCTCAAGATTTTTTATCGCTATCAAATGATTTTTTAATGCAACTGGCCTCGATTTCTTTGATGAAGTCGAGGCCATCCGATCTGTTTATTGAACTATCTTGATGGCTCTGACAAGATACTTCCCGTGTTGATCCTCGACAGCTTCGATCTTGAAACCTACGCATTTGAGCATTTGTGCTAAATTCGTTCCTGAAGGCAAACGATGATTTTTCACTGCGCCACCAATTTGTCGATGAATAGCATTGATTTCCCAGCTACTATGCAAGTGCATAATCCCCAATTCACTTCTTGGTTTTAAAACCCGGTAGCATTCTCGAAAAGCCAATCTTTTTCCTTGGATGTGGGGAAGGACTTGGAACGCAATGATCATATCGAAGCTATTGTCCTGAAATGGCAGATGTGTTGCGCACGCACAAATGACAATCGGGTTATGGCGGCATCGATGAGCAGCGAGGCGAGTCATCGATTCGGCGAAATCGCAGCCGAAGATCTGAGCGGTCCCTTGCGTCAATTGGTATAAAAATGGGAAAAGCACACCTGTCCCACACCCAAGATCAAGAATCGTCCGGCAGCGAGAGAAATCCAAGCACTTCAGCAAATTGTGTATTCTATCATGAGACGGTAGCGGTTGGCAAGCCCAATCTTCCGCCTGTTGATCGAAATACCGGCGTGTTATGAGATTTTCCACCATAACTTTCTTTTGATGACATTCGCTCGCCATAGCATAAATAATACCATTGGAACGAGAAAAAGCTGCAACGCCACGCCAGGGAGCGTGAGGGTGATTTCAGCGATCGACCACTCCCTCGCGGGCAAGCCAAACAATGGGAGAATCGAAAAAATCATCGCGACTCGCACGATCCGTTCTGCCACAACGGCCAGCGGCAGAACCAGCCACAATGGCATTTTTCGCGCTTGAAACAGGAATGAAGCCAGTCCTGCCGCCGCCATGCCTTCAACCATCATGGAAACCGCTGTGGGAAACAACGGTGGCATGCCTGTCAAAACAGAGGAAACTATCGGACCTAATATTCCTACCAGCATGGCCAGCGGAAAACGAATGATAAATCCTGCCAATAAGATTGGCAAAAACATCGGCAGAAATATCATCCCCAGCCCAGCCAAATGAAATACAAATGGAACGATCACACAAAGGGCAATGAATAATCCCGTAATTGTTATCTGCTGTGTCGCTGTTTTCATATTTATCAGTTTCTGAATGATTCGAGTTCTGGGAAATGACCAAGTATAGCTTGGTGGGCTTAACCCTGCTCATCCCGAAGCATGTTTTCTACCTCAGATGAGCATCTTCGGAAATATCTTATTTTGCAGGCATGACAACACGAATTCCTGTTGTAGAGCGATTGGCTCTTTACCGATCGCAAATCGGCTTTTGCCCAAAATTCCGCTTAGATATGATCCGATTTTCCTGGCATCCCTTATTCTATTCAAATCATGAAAAGCAAAACATTAACAGAAGATTAAAATTAAAAGCTGAACATCATATTGCTGATTAGGGTTCTCCCTGGCATGGGATAACCTTTCAAAATTTGATAAGCTTGATCGAATAGGTTTTCGATCCCAAATTCCAATAGCAATCCTTCAAATAGCCTGTAGTTCATTTTCAAGTTAACCAGCGCATAATTGGGCAGCTTCTCGACGATCGTTTTAGGCGGTACTTGATTTAATTGATAGCTCGTGTAAAGCTCGCGGATGTGCTCGCCATAAAAAGTTATATTGAAGCGATTGAATTGATAACTCAGCATATAATTAAATTTGTTCGGCGCAAAGGGAATTACCTTATTGGCATTCAACCAAGAATATGAAAGGTTTGCGGAGAGATTTGTAATAGGTGTGATCTGAGCCGCAGCCTCGAATCCTCGGGCTTGAATCTCTCCGATATTTTGGTTTTGTATTTTGCCAGGGGCGATGGAGGTTGTTTCGATCAATCGATCGCCTTCATAATAGAAGCTGCAAACATCCAGCGAAAGGTATTTTCCCAGCGACTGATTGACTCCTACTTCATAATTCCATAATCGCTCAGGTTTAAGATTCGGGTTAGCTGGCGCGTAAAGGAACAGATCTTTGATCGATGGAGTGCGGAACCCTTTAGCTGCTGATGCCCGAAACGCTGTTGGAGACCAGGGATGATAAACCAGGCTGAATTTAGGAATCCACTCGTTTCCAAAATTGGAATTGTGTTCATAACGAATTCCAGAGCCCAAGATGAATTTTTTTGCCAGAACTTTTTGCAAATGTAGATACCCAGCATATTCGTCATTGAAGAACGTCCCGAGTTTTTTATTTCTGGAATGAGCCGTTCCGCCAAAACGTTTTGCGTCAAATCCGATTGTGGTTTTAATTTCGTGGGCCAAATCGAAATTCTGGAAGATGATGATGCCATTGGTCTGATCGTCGGAATTCCAACCATCGGATAATTGATGATGGCCGAAATTGCCATGAATTTTTATGGTTCCATTGGTGCTGTTGAATTGATTGCTGAATGTCAAATCCATGGAACTACGAACGATGTCGCCGTGATCGAAATATCCAGCAAGCAAAATGCGCTCTGGCCCTGGATCCTGAAATTGATATGGGGTGGCACTGCCATTGAAGTCAATTCGAAAGTGATTATCGATTTGGTAGCCAACTTTGATGGCATAATTTTGTGACTCAAAAGCAGAATTGCTGCGATGTCCATCAGACTTCAGATAGCCAGCGCTGACAAGATATTTCAAATGACCAAAGCAGCCCTGGTGTTGGAAACGATATTTTTGAGTATTGAAGCTGCCATAACTGATTGCCAATTTCGTTTCAAAGCCATGGGTTGGAAGCTCCTGAGTAATGATATTGACCACGCCGCCCAGGGCATTGGTGCCGTAGACCGCAGAAGCTGGTCCTCTGAGGACTTCGATGCGATCGACGTTGTCCAAAAAATAGGCGTCATTGATTGGATGGCTAAAAATGCCCTGAAAATCTGGCCGGCCGTCGATGAGCATCAATACTTGGGAATTGGGTTTTCCGCCCATGCCGCGGACTGTAATACTGCCACCAGCCAGTGCAGCAACACCATATCCTATCACTGCTCGTCGGGTCGTAAAAACTCCCGGGACCAAATACGAGACCGCATCTGCCACCGTGTTCAAATTGATCTGCCCAAGTACAATAGGGGAGAGGATGGTAATGCTGGCCGCAACATCTTTCTGCGGCAGCTCAAATCGCTGACCGGTAACCACCACTGGCGCGAAACGGTATCTTATTGAATCAGGTTCATTTGCTCTTTCATTGGCAAAATTTGTTGTGTTTAGATAGCAAATGAATAAAAAGATGAGTGCAACAGCTAAAATTTTTTTCATTGCTCCCTCCAATTTGATCGATTAGGATGCTACAAAACTAATTTTTGTGTTACGTATTAAAAAAAATAAATAGCCATCTTGAAAAAACTTTATCACTTCTCAGCAATCTCGTTTGCCCGATTTTTATCTTCATTGGTTTTCAAATTTTTATCCTTTCAAAATGGCTTCATGAGGTGATTCAATACGACCGGTCACATTCCTCAGTCATCCAACAAGCCGATCAACTAAACATCTTTCCCACTGGTTGTCATCACCAGCTTGCCATGCTTCACGCCTTTAAGGCTGATCAATTTATTAGCAATTTTGCGAATAATTTTGGTCTGTCCTTTCAACGCCAAAACCTCAAGGCAATGGTTGTTATCTAGATGAACATGCATGGTTGAAATGATCTGCTGATGAAAATCATGCTGGATATGGGTTAAAAGATGGGGCAAATCCCCAACTTCGTGGTCATAGATGATGGTGATTGTGCCCACTGCTTCAGCCTCACTATCCTGCCATTGTTCTCGAACCAGCTCGCTGCGAATGAGATCGCGAATGGCTTCGGAGCGATTGAAATAGTTCCGCTCCTGAATCAGATGATCGAATTTTTCCAGCAGGTCATTTTCGATGGAAACACCGAATCGGATCAGCTCGCTCATATTCTATCTCCAATAGCACGAGAAATGGACTCCATCTCGGCAGCGTATGTTAAAATAATTTTTTTTGGCAAAACACGTCATTCCGAATCCGCCGAGGTGGATGAGGAATCTGTACAAGTCAGTGGTTCCGTTTAATATTAAGATTCCTCATTCCGCTTCGCTCCATTCGGAATGACAGCAAATTTATGAGTTGTTACACACACTGCGGAAATGGGGTCCATTTCTATGACTTATTCTGTGTTAAATTTTTAGAAAAGATAGCACAATTTAAAGAGAATGTCAAGCGATATTTTTTAATTTCGTCGGGAATTGGGCTAGCTTTCACTGAGCAAATTCCTGTCGGAACACGGTTATTTGCCTATTCGTAAAATAGGATGAATAAAAAAATCTAAAATTGCTGACAAATCAAGGAGAACTGGCATGAGCCGAAAGCTGACCTTCCTGTTGGCTGCCGTTCTCTGCACTGCTGCCTTCGCCCAGGAAAAACCACTTCCTTCTTTCTTAATTCCCAAAAAAGATACCACCAAATCAAAACAAAAAACGGATCAGCCAATTGCTCCACCTTCGGTGCTGATTTTAGAGGATATTTTCGGTCGACTATACGATGGAGCCATGCTGTCGCAAAATTATCAGCGTGACCAATATAAACTCATATCCACAGGAACGGATGGTCAGAAATACCGTGAAACGTTTGACTATCATAATTTTTTATTATCCGGTGGCTATGGTCGCCGGGATAAATACCAGGTGAGTTCCTCTATTAACCTGACAGGCCAAGATCTAGATAATCGAAATACCAATCGAAATTTTAATCTCAATTTCATCTATCTGCCGGGCAATGCCTGGCAAATTTATAATCGGATTGCCACGCATGATCATGCTCAAAGCGACTTCAAAGACAATTTCTCCTGGGATGGCTCACTGCTTTATCTCTCCGGGGGCCAGGTCAGCCTCTTTGCCAATAAATTCCCGCACTTTCTCTTTTTCAGAGATATGTTGTTAGAGCCACAACAGCTATGGTTTTCATTTGATCCCGGTTATTCTTATCAAAGGTATAATTGGTCTAACTCTTCTGATGTTAATAAGGCCACTTATCTACCTCTGTTTTTCAGGTATGGTTTGTCGGATTGGTTGAATATGAGGGTTGCCCTCCAATACAATGCTGAAAAGGATAGTGACGATTATCCGATTCTTTCCATTGGTCCTTCGGAGAATGAGCAAATTGGCACTGGCAACCAAAAGCAGAGAATGGAAAACCTCAATTCCGATATTGGCTTATCTCTGATCCCTGATCGGCGATTTTTATTTGACGGATCGGTTAACTTTAACCATCAAGAGGAGACTTATAGCAGCACCAGTCGCTATTTTAGCGGTACTGAGGAATATTTCAAATCAGTTGACAAGAGAGATGGTTATGCCGTTCATCTTCGCGCCAACTATCTTTCCATCCGCCGAACCCTGTCGGCGGTTGATTACCGACGCTCGTTCCATAATGGCATTTATCTGAAACAGGCTGAGCTGAAAAATCAACTTCATTGGACCTCTTATTCTAAGAACTATGACCCTAATCTGAAATGGAGCCTTTACGATGCATTGGATTTGGGATTGACCGACCACATCAATCTGTTTCTCAATGCCGAATATTCCAGGGTGAGAGAAAAAGCTGAGAATGACAACGACAAAAGCACCTGGAATTATTCCTCAGGCCTGACCTTTTACAATTTGAATTTTTCTGGTGATGAGCTGAATGATTTCGATTATTTCTATGGCCGCATTGTACAGCCTAAGGATTATATTACAACCCTAAAGTGGATGCAATCACATCGAGGCTCTTCGATAAAAAGCAATCACATCGGCTTTAAGACAGGTCTGTTAACAAATATGGATGTTTCCCTATTATGAGTATCAAAAGGAATCATACAAATATGCCAATGAGTCGGCTCATGATCTTGGCGGAGGTCTACGGATAAATTTGCTGGATCAGCTCCGACTTCTGATCAATGCCTCCTATGGAAAGTCTCATTCAGAGAGGAGCAGCAATAGCTATGATATTCCCACCTCAAATCACTATCGATGGAATTTGAGGCTTGGTGCTCAGGCGGCATTTTGATTTATTGAAAAGCACTTTGTGTTGCTCTGGATCGAATCACATATACCATGTTTAGGTTATTAAATCGCAGAATAGGATATCAAAGAGATGAATATCTCATCGCTGCTCATCGCTATTTTTGCGTGGGAGATAGGCTATGCTTGTGTTCAACGAATGATATTTTTTGGATAGCATCCTTCAGCATCAAAGCTTCAAGCTGAGAATGACGCTAATCATGCAAATGCAATAATGTCCACTCATCTTCTTTTCGAAGTTTTCCTTTATCGGTTATGATGACATTTAAAAGAAGATTTGCATCCATTTGCTGAGCAATCTTCTGGAGATTTTTAATCTGGGATGGCGTCATCACAGAGTGGTCCCATTCGTGCCAGAACCAGTTGCCGTTCGGGAATTGATCGTTACCTTTGACCGACATGGTGGTTTCGATTTGGAGCGGCAAATAGATCTCTCTTCCCAGCCAGGGCCAGATCTTGCGGTCGTGAAAGTTGCTTTGGGTCAATTTTTCGCCGGTTCGCGCATCGACTGGGTGCAGAGGTACTCCTGGATAAGCAGTCGTGCTGTTGTTCATCACGATGCAATTCGGTTGAAGCGACTTGACATATTGATACAAATGATCCATCTGCCAGCGATAGGCGCCTTCGCTGCGCCAGGCCTGAATGAAACGGTCCTCGCGAGCCATGGCTTCGGCCGTTCCATGAACCATCTCTTCGGCTTCATTTTTGAGCGGCTTTTCCCAGCCCGATTGCTGCTTCTTCCAGAAACCATCGAACCATAACTCAACCAAATCACCATAGCCAGTCAGCAATTCCTTGAGCTGATTTTTCATGAATTCCACATAAGCGAACTCATCGGTGTCATGGCTTTTCTCGTGGCGGTCCCAGAGGGAATAATATATCCCCAATTTCAATCCATATTTTGCAGCGGAATTGACGACCCTTGCTAAATAATCATCTTTAAAAGGAGTGGCTTTGATGGAATAATCCGTGTATTGGGTAGGCCAAAGGCAAAAGCCGTCGTGATGCTTGGTGTTGACGACGATATATTTCATGCCTGCCGCAACAGCAACTTGACACCATCGGTCGGTATCCAGTTCTGTTGGATTGAATTTGCTGGGATTCAGAGTGCCATCGCTCCACTCTGCATCGTAATAGGTATTGATGCTAAAATGGATGAACATGCCAAATTTCAAATTCATCCAGGCTCTCTGAATCGGCGTCGGTTCTGGAGGCTTCGCTGCTGGTGGAAGAAGTGGTTCGTTTTTCTCCATCGGCCTGCCACTGCAGGTTTTTTGCGCGAGGAATAATCCTGCCCCCGCAAGGGCACTTTGTTTTAAAAACTTCCGGCGATTGCCCATCATTTTCAATCCCTTTTGCTTGAGTTAAAATACTGATCTGAGGATTAGCCATTTAAAAAATTCAACCTGGTTGACAATTCATTTTTTTTCACCTGGGTAATTCATAGCCACAAAGAACCGGAGAAGGCAGAGTTCCCTTTTTTTGAAAATGCAGCCGGGTTGATCAAATTACTTGAAAACGCCTCTGGATTTCAACCACCGCAGGCAAGCCGAAGACCAGTCCGCAGCAGTCGTTTTTTTACCCAGGCCGAAACCATGGCCTCCTTGCTCATAGATATGCAACTCCGCTGGCACACCGTGCTGGTTCAATGCCACAAAATATTCAATGCTATTTTGGACCGAAACCGATTTATCGTCAGCGGCATGCACCAAAAATGTCGGAGGCGTTTCAGCCGAAACTTGCAATTCATTGGAAAAAAGCTCGACCACCGCTGAATCGGGAGCCTCACCCAGCAGATTATCTCTCGATCCAGGGTGAGTAATTCGCGGTTTCATTGAGATGACCGGATAGATCAAAATGGCAAAATCAGGACGAGCGCTGGTGCTATCCGCGTCATAGATCTTTTTGTTGAAGTGGGTCGAAATGCTGGCAGCCAGATGACCACCTGCCGAAAATCCGATGACGCCGATCTTTTTGGGATCGATTTGCCAGCGCTGCGAATTGCGTCGTGCCATGCGCACCGCCTCCTGAATGTCCTGCAACGGCCCTATGGCTTTATTTTCCATGATCGCATCATCTGGCAAACGATATTTCAGGATGATGCCGACGATCCCGTTGGCAGCCAACCACTGGGCAATTTCGATCCCCTCATGGCTCATAGCGAGCCTGGCGTAGCCTCCGCCGGGACATATGATGACCGCGGCGCCATTTGCCTGCTCCGGCTTCGGAAAATAGAGCATCAATGTGGGTTCGATGACGTGTTGAATTCGATAGCTGCCGTTTTCTATGACGATCTTTTCTTCGGCGATGGCAGTATTCACTCTGGCGCCCGGTATTTTATCGGACCATAATTTAATAACTTCTTGGGAATAGCCAGTCGAAGAGACAAGCAGCAATAGCGCAAAGTGAAAAACTATAAAGAGTCTCATCTTCAAAACCTTTTGTTTAAACGAATCCCATTTATCACCGGGCTGCCCTTTTTACTTTGAAACGCGATTTCAATCCCCTTGCCATTGTCGATTGGAACTTGCACTTTGAACGAAACCGCTCGATTTTTCCCATACTGGCTGGCAAGATTCAAATCACTGATCACCGGAACGTTATTGATCATTATGTCGAATTCTCGCTCTTGATTGAAAGTCGATGGATTCTTTCCCAGACCGGAGATTTCGGCAAAATGGAGTTCTACTTCGTAGTCGCCGTTTGGGACATCGAATCGATACGCTATCATGCTGTCGCGTTGGGTTTGATAAAGTGGCTCGCGCTCGCTGGCAAAAATTTCCTGATCTGTCCCCCACCTCTTGCCCGGCCACATCTGCAGATCGCTTCCGCCAATGTAGCCCCAGCCGCCCAGTTGATAGGGCTGATCTGGCAACCAGATCAGGTTCTCACGTTCTTCAACGAAATAGAACGGCGCACCTGCGTTCACGCATAGTTCATTGACGCTTGACTCGCTCAGGTCTGCGGGCATGAATTGATAGGTAATATCCAGGTGGTCCGATATTGGTCTGCCATCCTGAAAGGTGCCAAGGCACAAGAGATGATTTCTACCTTCATGAAAAGGGACATCAAAATAGCACCTTTTGATGCTGTCAGGAGCTTGTTTTCCCAGACTAACGCCGTCGTGCAACAACTCGACGATCTGGCAATTGGAGTATATTTTTATGGGCTCGGTCACCCATTTTTTTCCGGGCTGGGGCACTCCACTCCTTAGCTTCCAATCTGAGGACGCGATTTTGACCACCGGCTGCTGCCGATTCCAGTTGGCCTGATAGAAATAGTAAACATCTTTGGGACGACGGTTGCGATAGAGCATCCCCTTCTGGTTGACATGGGGTTTGGTGTCTTTGCGCCCCTCCGAGCCAAAGTCCACCAGGTTCCAGATCACTGCCCCGGTGATGAATGGCCTCGATTGGATCATGCTCAGGTATTGTTCATGAAAATGTTGCTGCCACTCCGTCGAGAAGTCGAACCGCATGGGGGCATGGCTATGGATGCGCTCATCGCTGCCGGCACCATACTCACTGATGATGATCGGAACCGCAGGATAATCGTGATGAAAGGCATCCACAAAATCCAGGAATTTTTCAAATCCCTCGGAATACCAACCAAAATATAAATTCCAGCCGCAAATATCGGTCACATCCAACAAACTCGCCTGCTGGTATCGCCAATAGTCGCCATGGTGAGCGATGACGGTCATCCGAGATGGGTCTTCGGCATGAGCGATCTGGTTTAATTTTCGGGTTAACGCCGTGGTTTTTTCAATGATCCCGGGAAACACCTCGTTGCCAGATTCGAACGCGCGCAACAGGATCTCGTTCATTAATCCCCAAAAGAACACCGACGGATGATGATGGTGTTGTCGGATCATCTCGATCAGAGCGGTCTCCGAATTCCTGGCAAAGGCTTCGGACGCACCGATCAAATTGACCAGCGGGATCTCCTCCCAGGCGATCAAACCCAGTTGATCGCAAGCGTGCAGCACGGCCGGGTCCTGGGGATAATGGGCGATGCGGATGAAATTGGCGCCCATGGCTTTCAATAGCTTCATATCTTGATGGTGCAATTCGTCCGGGAGCGCATTGGCCATGCCATCGAAGTCCTGATGCCGATTGGCACCCAACAGTCGCAGTGGCACGTCATTCAGGAGAAAGCCTCGCTCTGGGTCGAACCGAAACGTTCGGAATCCCAGCGGCAGCTCGATGTTATCCAGCAGCCGATGGTGTTTCTGATCCAAAATTTTTACGGTCGCTCGATATAGATAAGGCTGATCGGGCGACCAGAGACGGATGTTTTGGAGCGTAAACTCATGTTCGAAGGGAATGGCCTGCCCGGGTCTGGTCCGAATTGGTTGGGAGACCCATCCGCCAATTTCCTTGCCAGAGGCATCATGGATGATTGTCTTCACAATCACTCGCTCGGCCATTCGGCTGTCATTTTTCAGTTGGCCGCGAACGTTGATTAGAGCGGTTTTCCCATGAATGGTCGGATGGATGAATACGCCCGGGCTGCCGTAATTGGCCATATCGAAATGGATCGGTTCGGTAATTTCGAGGAACACATCCCGATAGATGCCACCATAAAAAGTGAAATCAGCCGATATCGGCGGGATCTCGTTGGATGTCGAATTATCCACTTTTACCAGCACCCGATTGTCCGCCCCGCAGCGGATAAAATCGGTCGCATCGAACCGAAACGCAGTGTAGCCGCCAATATGCTGGCCCACAAACTTGCCATTGACATAGACCTCAGCGACCTGATTGGCACCTTCGAAGAACAAATAAATCCGCTTTCCCAGATAAGCATCAGGAAGAAATAAATTTTTATGATACCAACCAATTCCCTGATAGTAGCCATCTTCATCATCAAACGCATCGGCAACATTCCAGGAGTGAGGCAGATTCACCAGTTCCCAGCCCAAACTTGGGTCGTTCATTTTTTCTGCCTCGGCGATATTGCCCCGGTGAAAACGCCATCCCGAATTGATGGATAGTTTGATGCGACCTTCGGAAAACGTTACGTTAGCTGCAATCAGAAGGAGTGCGAAGCCATAACTTATGACCTGTCGACCGATTATCCTTAGTGTCATT
>JAPDPQ010000036.1 GCA_034506395.1 candidate division KSB1 bacterium
TATTATCGATGATGTCGATGACGGTGGTCATGGCACCATCGAGATCAGCCTCATGGATCATCCGTCCAACAATTACGATTATTTCCTGCTGGTCAATCGCCGCTGCTCCAGCGATAACAATGGGACGCCTGCGCCAGCGCAGACCATCACTGTTCGCACCAATAAATCAGGGCAATACCAAATTCGGGATTTATATTCTGGGGAGTTGTTTGTTACCAGCAATGGCTATTTCCGCAATATCACCATTGGCCCTGGCAGAGGGCGATTATTTGAATTGCGTCCCATGTTTGCGGCCAATGAGACCTGGGATACGGATACGGTCAATGTGTCCAGCAGCATCACCGTGCCGTCGGGAAAGACGTTGACAATTGCTCCCAATAGCACAGTGAAATTTTATACTGGTCAATATCTTCTTGTGCAAGGCAAGTTGGTTGCCAATGGGACGGCCAGCCAGCACATTAAATTTACCGCAGCGGCAGCAGCCAATCCTACCCGTGGAAGCTTCGATAATCCCCCTATCTCCTGTTAAGACACCAGAATTTCTCCATTCAAAATTTGCCTCGGGTCATCATAAATTTTATCCAGATTCAAATGAATTAAAAGGATGTTTTGCTCTTAGGAACAGCTTGAATGCAAGCTCCGGTCAAGCCGATGGTAGAATTTCGCTCTCGGCTTCCTGATGAGATTCATCTGTCCTTTGAGATTCAGGTGCTGCGAGCTGCACAATCTGTATGGTGTTTGGAGAGATCAATCTGCTGCCTATCGAATGGAGAATTGGAATGATCGCGATGAAAATGGCAGCGCAGTGGCTTCGGACGTGTATTTTTATGCCATCAGCGCCGGGGAGTTTCGGCAGGTGAGGAAGATGGTGTTAGTTCGGTAAATGTTTTGAAGCCAGCGTTCCTAAACCTGGGAGGTTTAGGAACGCTTAATTAGAAATAATTTTTCCTTGACAATCACCAAAAAATTGTTATATTAGTGTCAAATAAATTTGGCTCCCCTTTAAACCGATCCAGAGAGAAGGGAAAGGGGCGTTTTGATAGAAGTGCCTTCATGCGCCCTGAGAAGGCTTTTTTTATGTCTAAAAACGGAAACGGCATGGAACGAAAGGTCAAAGCGAAAATCATCGATGAAATCGGGTTAAAACGGACTATCACGCGATTGGCGCATGAGATTTTGGAGCGGAATCGGGGGGCTGAGAATTTGGTCATTGTTGGCATTCGGACCCGAGGGGTATATCTGGCACAACGGATCATCAATGAAATTGCGAAAATCGAGGGACGGCAACTGCCGTTGGGGGTCTTGGATATTACCATGTATCGCGATGATTTTCGCCAACGGCTGAGACACCCTGTGGTGCAGCAGACCGATATTCCGTTCGATATTTATGACAAAAATGTGGTGCTGGTCGATGATGTCCTTTATACAGGTCGAACCACCCGGGCGGCGCTGGAGGCACTGATGTCTTTCGGCCGACCAGCGAGGATCCAATTGGCAGTGCTGGTCGATCGCGGTCATCGTGAGCTGCCGATCAAGCCGGATTACGTCGGGAAAAACATCCCCACCTCGATCGGCGAAGAGGTACAAGTGAAAATGCGAGAAATCGACGATGAGGATTGTGTCTTGCTGGTAGAGAGCCCAGCGGGTACGAATGAGCTGAACAAAATATGAGGTAAAAGAGCAACGACGTGGTTTTCAAACGAAAACATCTGTTAGGGCTGGAAGACGTTTCGGCAGAGGAGATCAAATTGATCCTGGATACCGCAACGTCTTTCAAGGAAGTTTTGGAGCGCCCTATCCCCAAAGTGCCAACCCTAAGGGGCAAGACGATTGTGAATTTATTTTATGAGCCATCCACCCGCACCCGCATTTCATTTGAGCTTGCCGAAAAAAGATTATCCGCCGATACCATCAATTTTTCCACCAGCACCTCATCCGTAAAAAAAGGCGAGAGCTTGCGCGATACAGCCCAAAATATTGAAGCGATGAAGGTAGATATGGTCGTAATTCGCCACTCGGCAGCCGGCGCGCCCCATTTTCTGACCCATTGGATCAAGGGCTCGGTGATCAATGCTGGCGATGGGATGCACGAGCATCCTACTCAGGCATTGCTGGACATGATGACCCTGCGGGAAATTTATGGCGAGCTGAAAGGATTGCGCGTCGCAATTGTGGGGGATATTCTGCATTCGCGCGTTGCTCGCTCCAATATTTTTGGTCTAACAACCATGGGCGCCGAAGTGGTTATTTGCGGCCCAGCTCCATTGATCCCTATCGAAGCCGAACGATGGCCGGTAAAAATCCTTTACAGTGTGGATCATGCCATCAGTTGGGCCGATGTGATTATGGTGCTGCGCATCCAATTGGAGCGTCAAACAGCGAACTTCTTCCCTTCACTTCGGGAGTATCACAACTATTTCGGCATCACGCGGGAGCGGCTGGTAAAAGCGAACAAGAAGGTCACTCTCATGCACCCGGGGCCAATCAATCGTGGAGTGGAACTCGACAGCGATCTGGCTGATGATCCAGAATTCTCAGTGATTCTCAATCAGGTGACCAACGGTGTGGCAGTTCGAATGGCAATTCTGTATTTGTTGAGTGGGGAGATGGGGAAATAGGCAGTGAATATTAATCAGTGATCAGTAATCAGTGATCAGTAAGCAGTGATCAGTAAGCAGTAAGCAGTGTTTCGTCATATCCTATATTAGGGCTATGGGTTGATGCGATCATGTGTGAGCAAAGGCGCTCGTTGAGGGATACATTTTTTGATCTGCTGAATTTAATTTAGCACCTGAGGATGATCAATCACAACCGGGCATCCCCAAATTATTGCTTTGAACTTCAATTTGGTTATGAATTCTATGAGAGAAATACTTACCACCAGTCATGCATCGGGAAGCGCCATTGGAAGGGCTGGATTGCGATCGGCTCAGAAAATTTTGTTGCGCCGCGGCCAAATCATTGATGGAAGCGAGAAATACCAGGGCAGATTTGACCTTTTGATCATCGACGGAAAAATTGCAGATCTGCGTCCTGAAATTTCGCTTGCCAGCGATTTTGATGGTGAGATATTTGATCTGAGGGATAAACTGCTTTTCCCCGGCTTTCTTGATTTGCATGTTCATTTTCGTGAGCCTGGGCGAGAGGATGAAGAGACGTTACTCAGTGGCGCAGCAGCGGCCATGGCTGGTGGCTTTACTGGCGTGTGCACCATGCCCAATACCCAGCCAGTCACGGATTCTCGGGAGATTGTTGAATTTATCAGAGAAACGGTCAAGGGACATCTCATCACGGTTTATCCTGTGGCGGCGATCACGCGCGGGCAGCGGGGCGAGGAACTGGTCGAAATGGCCGAACTTGTCGAGGCTGGTGTGGTGGCGTTCTCGGATGACGGCAAATCGGTAGCCAATAGCTTGGTGCTCCGGCGTGCGCTGGAGTATGCCCGAATGTTCAATATCCCGATCATCGAGCATTGTGAAGATGCCGCGCTAGCTCAGGAGGGCGTGATGCATGAGGGCTTTGTTTCAACCAACCTTGGATTGCCTGGTATTCCTTCCATCGCAGAGGATGTGATCGTCGCGCGGGACATTATGCTGGCGGAATATACAAAAAGCAAGATCCATATCGCCCATATTTCAACCAAAGGGGCTGTCGAACTGGTGCGTCGCGCGAAAGACAAGGGTATCGCCGTTACGGCCGAGGCCACCCCACATCATTTTTCGCTAACTGATGAGATGGTGACATCGTTCGATGCAAACTTTAAAATGAACCCTCCGCTGCGGAGCAGGGAACATGTCCAAGCAATTATAGAAGGATTAAAAGATGGCACGATCGATGCCATTGCCACCGATCATGCGCCACACTCAATTGAAGAAAAAGAAACAGAGTTTGCCGCAGCGCCGTTCGGTATCATTGGTTTAGAAACAGCAATTGGCTTGATTATTGAGAAGCTGATAAAGCCCAAAATTTTAAATTGGCAGCAAATGGCGGCGAAATTGTGTCTCAATCCTCATAGGATTCTTGGGCTGCCCGAGCCGCAGATCGCGATCGGCCAACCAGCCAATTTGACTATCATCGATCCAGATGCCACATGGCTGGTCGATAAAACCAAATTCAAATCACGTTCGAGGAACACACCGTTCCATGGTTGGCGACTGTCGGGCAAGGTTTTGGGTGTGGTGAATAATGGGCATTGTTTTTTTCAATAACGATCGGTGTAAAAGTTATGATTGGCAATCTGCAGTCAGAAGGCAGTAATCAGTAATCAGTAATCAGTTATCAGTTATCAGTTATCAGTTATCAGCTATCAGTTATCAAATATTAGCATTGTTCATTTGATTTGCAAGGAAATGAATAGCGATGGACCGCGCTCAGATTCATTCCAGGCGTACTGAAAAGATCTCGCCATTCATCGTGATGGAAGTGTTGGAGCGAGCGCAGCAGATGGAACGCTGTGGGGAACATATCGTTCATCTTGAGGTTGGCGAACCAGATTTTGCGACGCCGAGCAAAATCGTGGAAGCTGGTCAAGCTGCTTTGGCACGGGGTGAAACCCACTATACCCATAGCCTTGGCATCTGGCCGCTGCGCGAAGCCATTGCGGAGTACTATTCGAAAAATTATAGCATCAAAGTCTCTCCAGATCAGGTGATCGTTACCTCTGGAACCTCACCTGCCCTGCTTTTGGTGTTGTCGGCCATTTTGAACCCCGGGGACGAAGTGATCTGTGCCAATCCCAGCTATGCGTGTTATAAAAATTTTATCGCCTATTTAAGTGCTCGCTTCCACCCAGTGAAGGTATATGAAGACGATGGTTTTCAGTTTCGGCCAGAACAGATTAAAGCCAAGATCACTCCAAAAACAAAAGCGATTCTGATCAATTCCCCCTCAAATCCTACGGGCAATCTGCTATCGGCTCAGGTCATGGAGCAGATCGCACATTTGGGGCCACTGGTCATATCAGATGAAATTTATCATGGCCTCGTCTATGGGGATCCGGCGCATTCCATTTTAGAGTTCTCATCAAACGCCGTGGTGTTGAATGGTTTTTCGAAGTTATTTGCTATGACTGGCTGGCGGCTCGGCTATTTAATTGTCCCACAAGCATTGGTGCGCCCGATTCAGAAATTGCAACAAAATTTCTTTATTTCGGCCAATGCTTTTGTGCAATGGGCTGGAGTTGCTGCGCTCACCGAATCGCATCCAGAGATCGAGACCATGGTCGCAACGTACGATCAGCGAAGAAAATTTATGATCGAACGACTCCGAGACCTCGGATTCAAGATTTCTGTTGAACCCACTGGAGCGTTTTATGTGTTCGCGAATGCCAAGCGATTTTGCTCCAACTCCTATGAATTTGCCTTTGAGCTATTAGAAAATGCCCACGTAGCAGTCACTCCAGGGATCGATTTCGGTACCAATGGGGAAGGCTTTTTGAGGTTTTCATATGCGAATTCGATCGATAATATCCAGCTTGGGGTCGAGCGAATCAAAAGATATTTGCAAACACGAGAAAAATGTATTGAATGAAAATTTTGCTTGACATTGTTTATTAGGATTAATAATTTTGCCGTTGCTTGAATATATCGCGGCCTATTGAATCTACCAAAAGGTCATTTGAATTTTTTTATTGGAGTTTGCAAATTTTAATACATCTGTAACATTAACCGTTTATCTTTGTTATCGCTTATTTGGTAACCATGAATCATTTCACGCGCACGAACTTCATAAAAGTAGATAACTTTTATTAATTCACCTATCACATTTAACCATCAATGGAGGGATTTTATGGAGAAAATGAAGTATCTGGTAAGCGTGATACTGCTGTTGTTCATTGTTCCTAACTTGGTTTGGTCGCAAGGTTTAACCACCGCTGCCATGAGCGGCTCGGTAACCAGCACCTCAGGGGAGCCGCTTGCTGGAGCGAACGTTGTTGCGATGCATGTTCCCAGCGGTGTGATTTTCGGAGCGGCCACCCGGAACGATGGCAATTTCAACATTACTGGTATGCGCGTTGGTGGTCCTTACACGGTCACCGTCTCGTACATTGGCTATAAGACCCAAAAGATCGAAAATGTCTACTTAAACTTGGGTCAGAACTTGCGCCTGGAGTTTAAACTGCCCGAGGAAGCCCTGGAAGTTGGCGCTCTGGAAGTCGTAGCAGAGCGCAACGCCATTCTAAGTGCTTCTCGAACCGGGGCAGCCACTTCGGTGAGCCGAGAAGCGATCATTACTCTGCCAACCATTACTGGTAGGATTGAGGATTTTGTCCGCTTGACGCCACAATATAACCCCAACGGCTCGGGCTATGGTTCATCCTTTGCTGGGCAAGACGGACGACTGAATAATATCACGGTAGACGGATCTTATTTCAACAATTCTTTCGGACTGGCCAGCCAGCCAGGCGACCGTACCGGTGTGGCGCCAATTTCATTAGAAGCGATCGAACAGCTTCAGGTGAACATTTCGCCTTACGACGTTCGCGAAGGTAACTTCGTCGGCGCTAATGTGAATACCGTAACCAAAAGCGGCACCAACGAATTCTCAGCGTCCATCTATGGGCAAACCCGAAATCAGGACTGGGTTGGGACCAAAGCTCGAGAAAATAAAGTTGATCCTGGGACATTCAAATATAATCGCTTTGGTGCGCGGGTAAGTGGCCCGATTCTCAAAAACAAATTATTTTTCTTCTTGAACTACGAAGGCGATAAGCTTACCCAACCAGGGACGACTTTCCGCGCAAATAGAGGCGGTGAAACTGTAGGTGGGAATATCACTCGTGTGTTGGCTTCGGATCTGGATGCGCTGAGCCAGTATCTCAAAACCAATTTTGGTTACGACACTGGCCCATATGAAGGCTACAATCACTATACCCCCGCCACCCGATTTATTGCCAAACTGGATTATAACCTCAATGAGCGAAATAAAATCAGCTTACGCTACAACCATCTCGATTCTGAAACGGATGTGCTGCTGTCAAATTCCTCTTCTCTTGGATTTGGCAACCGAAGAAGCAGCACCACGGGATTGAATTTCCAGAATTCCAATTACATCATCATGGAGAATATCCGCTCCATCGTTGGAGAATGGAACTCGATGATCGGGAAAAATATGGCCAACAACCTCATCGTTGGTTACACTTACAATGACGAAAGCCGAAAATCCCGCGGTTCTTTCTTCCCATTCGTGGACATCAAAGAAGGTGGCTCGGTCTACACCTCGTTCGGGTTTGAGCCATTCACACCCAATAATGAATTGCGCTATGGCAGCTATCAATTGCAGAATAATTTTATGCTCTATCTGCATCAGCATAGCTTGACCTTTGGCTTGAGCCTCGAGCGCTATCGCTCGGAAAACGTCTTCTTCCCTGGTTCGCAAAGCGTTTACGTCTATAACTCGCTGGCCGATTTCTATACAGATGCCAACGATTATTTAGCGAATCCCAATCGCACGGTTTCGCCGGTGACGCTGGAGCGATTCCAAGTGCGCTGGTCCAATATTCCTGGGCAAACCAAGCCGATTCAACCGCTCAAGGTCATTTACGCGGGTGTCTATGCTCAGGATGAATGGCAGGTCTCTAAAAACTTTCAAGTCACGGCTGGCTTGCGATTGGACGTCCCGTTCTTCGGCGATACTGGATACGAGAACTATAAAGCCGATGCACTGACCTTCATGGATGAGTATGGTAAGCCCGTCCAATATAAAACCAAAAAGCTGCCAGATCCGAATATTCTCTGGTCACCACGGCTGGGCTTCAACTTGGATATTACTGGTGATCGCTCCACCCAATTGCGCGGTGGCACCGGCATTTTCACTGGCCGACCCGCCTATGTGTGGATCTCCAACCAGATCGGCAACACTGGGGTGCTAACCGGCTTCGAGCGCAAGGATAAAACCACCGAACGACCGTTCCATCCTGATCCCAATCATTATAAGCCCAAGGATGTGACTGGTGAGCCGGCCAAGACCTATGAATTGGCATTGACCGATCCGAATTTCAAATTCCCACAAGTTTGGCGCAGCAACCTCGCGATTGATCAGCGACTGCCATTCGGATTCATCGGGACTGCCGAAATTATGTACAGTAAGGACGTGAATGGCATCTATTACATCAATGCCAATTTAAAAGCCCCAGACTCTAGATTTGTCGGACCGGATAGCCGCCCGCGCTGGACCTCCGGCAATAAGATCAATGCTGAGGTGGATAACGCCATTGTCTTGAAGAATCAGAACGTGGGCTATTTCTGGGATTTTACGGTAGCGTTAGAGCGGCCGTTCAGCCATGGTCTGTTCGCCAAAGCTGCCTATAGCTACGGCATTTCCAAGAACACCATAGATCCGGGTTCTATCGCTTTTGGTTCGTGGAATAATAATCCGCACTCTGGCGATCCCAATAATCCGGGCGTCTCCTTCGCTACTACCTCCCCTGGACATCGTGTGTTAGGCTCAATATCTTATCGCAAGGAATATTTTAATTTTGGCGCCACCACTTTCTCGCTTTTCCTCGATGGATATTCATTGGGAACGGCCAGTTATGTGTTTAGCGGCGACCTGAACGGCGATGGCGGCACGGCCAATGATCTCATTTACATCCACAAGGATAAATCTGAAATGAACTTTCAGACTTATACATCCGGGGGTGTGACATTCACTGCTGAACAGCAAGCCGACGCCTGGGAGGCATTCATTAAGCAGGATAAATATCTGAGCAAACATCGCGGTGAATACGCCGAGCGCAACGGCATTCAGTTGCCCATGGTGTTCCGCGCTGATTTCAGCATCACTCAGGATCTGTTCACCGATCTGTTCGAAAAGCGAAATAGCTTGCAATTCCGAATTAACTTTATGAACGTCACCAATTTGCTGAATAAGAATTGGGGCGTCGGACAACGGTTGGTCACTACTTCGCCATTGATCATTTCAGGCAGCCCTGCTGATGCCCAAGGCCGGCCAATTTATCGTCTGCGAAATATCGGCGGCAAACTCATCAGCAAATCTTACGAATACACCGCTGGCATTGCCGATGTGTTCAGGATCATGCTCAGCCTGAGATACAATTTCAACTAAAATCTTTTCAAATGAACTAAAAGCCGCTTCATCAATGAAGCGGCTTTTTTCTTTTTGAGAAGAGGGATTTTAGTTGTTGATTTTTGAAATTAATTTTTGTATATTTTTCGTCGCAATTGCATCGAGTCCTTAATAATCCTATCATGATAACATGAAAGCAAAATTTTGTCCTATTCTTGCATGCTTGCTTGGATTGCTTCATAGCCAACTTAACGGCCAAAATTTGGATCGTGTTCTCAAATTGATCTTCAAGTCAACGATTGACGATAATACCAAATATACGACGGTTGGCAATATAGGGCTAACCATTACCAATTTCGGCACGATCGGCGACGGCTTCGTCATCCAAACACCAGTAGACCAGCCCTCGTGCGAATATCCGAGAGGCTCTGGCATCGAGCATATGTTTGATGGCGGTCTCTGGGTGGCCGGCATCCGCGATGACGGAACGATCATGGCGACGACTGGGGCGATGGATATCCCATTTCTCATCGATATCGCCTCGGGATTTGAATTTACCAATTCTGCAGATCCGAACGATGTTGTCAAAGAGCGATCGTCTTTGGTCAATTCCCCTTTTTATCACCCCGAGGCGATCAGCCATCAGGATTTTATCTGCGATTACACCGATACCAACATTTATATACCAGAGTTGCAGAACGCTCGCATCCCCAACCATACGCCCATGGGAATTGTGGTCCATCAAGAAAGCTATGCCTGGAACTATCCCTTCGCCGATGATTTCGTGATTTTGAACTATACGATCAAAAATGTCAGTCGCCATACATTTTTCAATGTCTATATCGGCCTCTGGGCTGACTTGGTGGTCCGTAACGTCAATATCACTCCGCCTCGGATCGGCAGTGCTTTCTACTCCCACGTGGGCAATGGGTATAACGATTCGCTTCGCCTCGCCTACGCGTATGATTACGACGGTGACCCGGGTTTTACTGACCCAGGCTTATATGTCGGTTTGAAAATTCTGGGTGCTACTCCCCAGGCCAACGACACCAGCTATCGAGTTAATAGCATTTATAACGCCTGGTTGTTCCGCAACACGCAGGATCCGACCTTTTTCTCGCCCGCAGATGACATCAAACGATATCAAAAGATGTCGCAAGGCCTTCCCCCTGCTGGAATGGACATCATCAAAACCACGCCTGGGAACTATATGACGCTGATCTCAACGGGTCCATTCGCAAGATTTGATCCAGATTCATCCATTAATGTGGCCATTGCTGTTGTTTGTGGCCCTAAATACGGGCTGGAGCCGACGAAATTGGACACGCGAGAGAGCAAGACCTATTTTTATATTAATGCGGGTTGGGCGCAAACCGCCTACAATGGCGAAGATCGCAACGGCAATGGGATCCTGGACCCTTCAGAAGATCTAAATAACAACGGTATCTTAGATCCAGGTGAGGACCGCAATGGCAATGGGATATTGGACCTCGGTGAAGATATCAATGGAGATGGCAAGCTGACGCGATATGTTTTGCCCACTCCCCCATCGCCACCTAAATTTCGAGTCGTGCCGGGAGATCGGAAAGTGACCATCTATTGGTCGAATAACTCAGAACGCTCCAGAGACCTGATCACTGGGGAAAAAGATTTTGAGGGATATCGAATTTATCGGACCCAATTGGGGGAGGATCTGCCTGGCCGCGATCTGCTGAGTTCGCTCATTCTCATCGCCGATTTCGATTCCATCGACGGAATCGGCTATGATACCGGATTCAAATATATCCGGCTTGCGTCGGATTCTCTGGTATTTTTTGAAGACGAAATTTCCAATGGGGATACCTTGTTCTATCACTATCGTTTCGTCAATGACAATTTGCTGAATGGCTGGCAATATGCGTACGCGGTTACCGCTTATGATCGTGGGGATCCAGTGAATAGGCTGGAAAGCTTGGAAAGCAGTGCGTTGACCAGTATCGTCCGAGTGCTGCCTGGGACGCCCGCAGTTTCAGATCCATCGATAAAGCGATCAGTTTGGGTCTATCCGAATCCATATCGCGCCCATGCCGCCTGGGACGGAACATTGGAGCGCGATCGGAAGATCTATTTCTGCAATTTACCTCCATATTGTGAGGTTCGTATTTTCACGTTAGCCGGGGACTTAGTAGATAGATTTATTCATCAAAGCAATAGCTATGATGGCAATGACATCCAATGGTTTCAAAAGTTCGCTCGGGGCAAGACTATCTTTGCTGGTGGCGAGCATGCTTGGGATCTAGTGACTAAGGACGATCAAGCCATCGCGACTGGTCTTTATTTATTTACAGTGGAAGATTTGAACTCCGGCGAAATTCAAACTGGCAAATTTTTAGTGATCAAATAATCTTCAGCAACACAATTAAAGATATCTGCAAAATACGAAATTATCAAACTGTCTCTGTCATTTCTGCGGTTGGAAAAGTCCTCATGATCAGAAAACTGAGGAGATTCTCATCCCTCAGACAGCCGACAGTATGAGCATAGATGTTCAAAATTAAAATATCAGCCATAAGTCTTAACTTCAACATCAAGAGGAGATGGTGTCAATGAATAAAATTTTGCTACCACTTTTTCTGCTAATTCTGCTGCTGGTTTCATCGGCCGTTTTTGGTCAGACGATTGCCAGCTATGACACGGTTACCATCCATGATATCCAGTTCGTTCCTCCAGAATCATTAGCCGTTGGTCAAGATAATTCGCCATGGCTTGGCGACACAATAATTGTTGAGGGCATTATGGCCACTGGACCGCGGGATATCTGGATTGGGGCGCGCTGGTCCGCCATCATTGTGGATGAAAAAGGCGGGCCATGGAGCGGGCTCCAAGTAGTGCAAGAGGATACCACCCAACAAGGGACACTTTTTTCTGCGCTCAAAAAGGGCTATAAAGTCCGATTGACAGGCCGCGTGGCGGAGTTCTCTTACGTCGCTGGCCCTTCGCATACCGAAGTTTTTTTAATCGATAAACCTCCGATCCCGGTTGAATTATTAGGGTACGGTTACAAGATTCCAGAACCGACCTTGCTCACATGCGCTGATCTTGCACCAAAAGTGGGCGAGCCTTACGAAAATTGTTACGTCCGAATCGAGAATGCCACAGTCATCAATAATGCTGCACCAGGGAACCAGATGCTGATCGCTGATGCCACAGGGCAACTGATCGTGGATGACTGGGGGAAGGGCTTATATGACAGTCTTCGCAACGGTAGATACCGTTGGCCGGCCAATGGTACCATGATCAACATTAAAGGTTTTGTTCGCGAAGATCCCAATGGACTGGGCTATCAACTTGGGCCCATGAGCTCTGCGGATATCACCATTCTGACCAATCCGCCGCGCATTTCCAATGTGGTACGCCAACCCGCAGCCCCAACTTCCAACGATGATGTCCTTGTAACAGCAACCATCAAAGACATTGATGGAACAGTGGCCTATGCCAATATTCGCTACAAAGTGAATGATGGCGCTTGGCTCTTAGGTCGAATGACGCCCGCCGATACCATTTATACCGGCAAAATTCCAAAGCAACCGGATGGGAGCATGGTTCAATATTTCATCATCTCGGCAGACAACAATGGTCATCTATCCATGATGCCGGGGGACACATCCTCGAGCAAATACTTTTATGTGGTCCGCGACGGAGGATTGACAATTCGAGATTTGCAATGGACCCCATTTCGCAACGGCGTCTCCCCCTATGTGGGCTATCAAGTGACCGTCACTGGTGTGGTGACCGCCTCCCCAGATGATATTCTGGGTGACTATGTGATCCAGAATGGTCGGGAACCGTGGAGTGGAATTCTCGTCGATGATGCGGCTAATTTGCCGATGCGGGGCGATTCGGTTCGCGTGACGGGGACCGTGGTCGAATACTATAATTATACCACGCTTTCCTCGGTTACCGCATTCGAGATATTGAGCTCTGGCCATTATGTGGAGCCCCTTGTCTTGAAGACTGGTCAGGCCAGAGATGGTAGCCCCGAGGCTGAGAGCTATGAGGGAATGTTATTAGAATTCCACAACGTTACCGTGACCGATCCGTTCCCGGATCGACCGGCAAATTACGGGGAGATTGTCATCGATGATGGGAGCGGAGGGTATCGCGTGGGCGATGATTTTAGCATTGCTTATCGCGGGAATTTAGATTCCACATTCGCATTGGGAGATAAAATTGAGAAGATTATCGGCATCGGCAATTTCTCTTTCTACCATTACAAGCTCGATCCGCGCAATGAATCGGACATCATCGGCCATACCACGGGGATTAAACAAAAGCGAGTTAGTCACGAATTAATATATGATTTGAGCCAGAACTATCCGAATCCATTCAACCCAACGACCACGATCGCCTATCGAATTGGGAAAAAGGGAGCCGTGGAGTTGAGCATCTACAACGTGCTGGGGCAAAAAATCAAAACGCTGGTGGATGAAGTGAAACCGGCTGGCAATTACCAGGTCTCGTGGGATGGCACCAATCAACTGGGACAACTGGTTTCCAGCGGAATTTATTTCTACAGCCTAAAATCGGGCGAATTTATCAAGACCAATAAGATGGTGTTGTTACGATAACCAGCGCGCCACACCCACTGATGATAAAAAATATTCTACTGGTAAGGTCCAAATTGTTTGTCATCAGTGGGACTCCGGGCATCAAATTTAAATTCCGAAAATGATTACTGAATTGAGATCAAAAATGAAGTGGCGATTGATGCTGGTGGGATTGGGATTTCTGTTGGTTGTTAGCTCTTGCGGTCAACGGTTGACGGATCAGCCGCTTCCCAATCAACCACCGAATACCTATCTCACATTTTTTCCGGATAGCACATTGGCGACCACCACCAGCCGACAGGTATTGCATTGGTGGGGTGATGATCCAGATGGACGAGTGGTGAAATTTTTGTTGACCTGGAACACCAGTGTGCCAGTGCCGTCACAATTGATCCCGGCTGATCCGCCCCTAGGCTGGCAGGTCACCACTGCAACAAGCGATACCTTTTCGCTTAAATTTTTGCAACTCGATACGATCTACACTTTCCGCGTCAGCGCGGTTGATGATCAGGGCCTGGTCGATCCAACACCTGCAACCCAATCGTTTCCTGTTGCCAACAGTCGACCGCAAGTGGAATTTGTCCCTGGTACAGAAATTCCAGAGACGACCTTTACAGTTGCCTCGTTTTACTGGAAGGGGACTGATCTCGATGGTGATGAAACGATCGCTTTCTATGAATATGTGCTCGATGACACGAATGGGACGTGGAACTCGGTGCCAGGATCCATGCCATTTGTGAATTTAAAATTGCCCGATGCCATAAGCAATGCCAATCATGTTTTCTATTTGCGCGCCATCGATATCGCTGGTGTCCCCAGCCCGATCGTCCGCATGCCTAAAAAGGAATTACAAATTTGGCACGTCAAGCGTCCTACTGGAAAGATTCTTCTCATCGACGACTATGAGGTGGTCGATGCCGATGAGGTGCTCTATCAGCAAACGCTCGATAGTTTGGGACTGCCATATTCGCTCTGGAACATCAAGCTCAATCGGGACAAGGACAATCGTTATGATCTGATGCCAAGTTCGGTCGAAATGTTTGCCGAAACGATGTTGCTGTTCGATCGAATTATTTGGTACACCGATGCGAAACCGCATTTCGAAGCGGCGCAGATTGCGATCCCTCGGTACCTGAAAGAGGCCAATAAAAAAATCATTTTCTCCACCCAGTTCAAAGAGTTCTTCTCTCAACAGGGCGATCCACTGGAATTTTCACCAGTTGATAGCTTGGTGCCCAAATCGTTCGATGTTTTTCCTAATACCTTGTTGGAGCCAACGGAAAACAAACCCGGTTTTCCGATCTTAAAAGCCACCAAATGGATACCCTTTGTCAAAGAACTGGTGCCTAAGCCCAGCGCCAAGGTCATCTATCGACTGCAAGAGAATCCAGCGCTCTGGTCCGGGAAGCCGGTGATCGCCGTTTCCAATGCTGAAAACACGTTCTATTTCTTTGGTGTGCCATTCCATCAATTAAATGCGAACAAGAACTTGAAAAAGCTATTGGCGATCATCATAAAGGATGAATTTGGACTCCCATAATGAAATGTCTGATTGAATGCGAAACGCTTCGGCTACCGCAAACACTGAAGATGAAACTGATATCAAATTTTTTTCTGGGTTTTGATCCTAATCAGTAAGCTATACGACTGAGACATTATGATGGAGTATTTTTTAAGAGGGGCTTGAAGCTATTGCCAATTGTCCTTTGTAAAAAATGAACGTTTCCCTTTTATTAAGTTATCAGGATAAAAATGAACAGGAATATCAAAGTTGTGGTCTCCTTGCTTATAATGTTTGGAGCAGCACTGCTGATCAATCCAGAGCACCTCTGGTCGCAGAGCAAAGGGGCTATTAAAGGTAGGATCATTGATGCGGAGACTAAATCTGGCCTGCCCGGCGTGAACGTGCTGGTAAAAGGCACTTATTATGGGGCGGCAACTGATTTAGAGGGGAAATTTCTGATTCCAAGCCTCAATCCTGGAGATTATACGTTACAAATTTCGATGATCGGCTATACCATGGTTCAAAGGACTGGGGTTAGGGTCTTGGCTGGTCAAACCACGGAGCTAATGGTGGAATTGCAGCCGACTGTTTTAGCGCTCGGCCAGGAGGTAACGGTCATCGGTGAGCGTCCGCTGTTCAACATCGATGAAACGGCCACGCGGCGTACATTGACCAGCGGGGAACTGGAGAAAAGTACCCTGAAGAGCATCAGAGATATCGTTGCAGCGCAAGTGGGAGTAGTCAAATCTGACGATGAGATCCACATTCGCGGCGGCCGCTCGTACGAGAATGCCTTTTTATTAGATGGCATCTCGGTTCAGGATCCGTTGGCTGGCACTGGGTTTGGCTTACGTTTGAGCACGGATGCAATTCAGGAGATCGAGATTATCACTGGCGGATTTAACGCTGAATACGGTCAGGCCATGTCTGGCGTAGTCGATGTGAAGACCAAAGAAGGTGATCAGAATTTTCATGGTTCGATAAGCTATAAACGCGATCATTTGGGCAATTATGACCCAGATCTGCCGTTGATCGGGACCTTTAGCCGGCGCAGCCGATTTAGTTTTAATACCGATATTCTCGAGCTCAGCCTATATGGCCCGGAGCCGCTCAGTCACTATGTTCTGCCAGCGATCGGATTAAAGATTCCGGGCAAATTGTTTTTCTTCACTAACGGGCACATGAACATCAGCGATGATTTCACCAAGCGCGCCGCCCGACAACTCTACTCCTCTACCTTCTATGGGGAACGATTTGCCCCCCGCGAGATGAACAACTGGTCGGGCATGTACAAACTTACCTGGCGCATCGATCCTTCTCATAAGCTGATTGCGGCTTACAACCAATCCGTGTCCATCAACCAAAATACGCAATCATTGCAGACCAATCTGGAGTATGTGCCACCAGGACCAGGCTACCCATATGAGTATGAGAAGAACCTGGACAATTTCAATACCTTCACCCATTTCAACGACCAATTTAGCCTCCATTGGACCCAAACGATCAGTTCGCGAACGTTTTACGAGTTGAAATTATCTCGCTACTTTGCCAATTTGCGCAGCGATTGGCAGGGCAAGCATTGGAGCGAATATCAGGAGCCCAAGGACATCGTCACCCAGCCGGTGGAATACTTTTATTCCCCGGATAGCGCCAGCATCTATGTCATCCCTGGAGATGGTTTTTGGGATTATGGCAATTCCACCACCTGGCACGATCATTATGTCGAAGATTATACCCTGAAATTCGATATTTCCAGCCATCGCAGCGATCGACATAAAATGAAAGCTGGCCTTGAGATGACTTATCGGGAGATGCAATTGATCGATATCTATCGCCCCTGGTTCGGCGAGCTGGGATTGAACAACGACATCTATCGCGTTCACCCCAACTTCGGCGCAGCCTATATTCAAGACAATATCACCTTTCGAGGTCTGATTGCCAATCTTGGTATGCGGTTCGATTATTGGTTCCCTGGGGAATATGTGGACAAAGCCATTGAGGATCCAGAAATTGTCACTATTTCTGACGCCACCCGGATCAATTACAAGCGGGATACTTATAGCCTGTTCGGCCATCGTTTCAAAGCGCGGCTCAGCCCAAGGATCGGTGTATCCCATCCTATTACGGATAATCAGATGCTATTCTTTTCGTATGGCCATTTTTCCAAGCTGCCTCGGCCACAGTTCGTCTACGCCAAGCTGGGTAAATTCAGCGCAAAATCCACCTTTCAAAAATTTGGCAACCCGAATCTCAATCCCGAGACCACCGTTGCTTACGAACTGGGACTGAAGCACAAATTCACCGAGAACGACGTATTTACGATCACCGCGTACTATCGGGATATTTTCGATTACGTCACCACCGTTTCGTTTCAGGGCACCGGTCGATTGGCAGGACGTTCGTTTATTACCTATATGAATCTCGATTATTCCCGCGCACGTGGGATTGAGTTAGAATATAAAAAGCGCGCTGGGAGATTCTTCACTGGTTCCTTCAGTTTCTCTTATTCCATCGCCACGGGAAAAAGCTCTTCACCAGATGATGCGCTGCTGGTCGCGAAGGGCAGCCTGGAAGAGAAACCGATCACCGAAAATTATTTAATCTGGGATCGGCCGTTTCAAGGAAACGCCAGCATCAATCTGTTCATCCCTAATAAAAAAGCGCCCAAAATCTGGGGAATCAAACTTCCCGATGATTGGAACCTTAATTTTCGATTATATACACAATCGGGAAAAAGATACACCCCAGCTTATTTCACTGGCAATTATATCAAGTCGGGGACAAAGCTGCGGCCAGAATATCGCACTGATGTCGACAATCCATATAGCAAAGTAGCTCAGTATTGGATGTGGGTGGACCTGAACTTTGAAAAATATTTCAAGATCGCTGGCATCAATTGGACGTTCTCGATTGAAGTGCTCAATCTGTTCAATCAAAAGAACTCGAATATCATTAATCCAGTTACTGGTCGCGCCTATGAATATGGCGATCCCACGCCCAATAGCTGGAACGATCCGCTTTATCCTGACGTGCAGGCACCGCTGGATCCTTATCCTTTTAATCCAGCTCGGTATTTGAACCCAAGAAATGTGAAACTGGGGTTGAAAGTCCGATTTTAATCACTCGAGCAGTTAATCAATCAGAATCTTTTAAGTTGATTCTGTGGCGACGCTCGATAGCGAAGTGGAAAATTTGGTGCACCCATCGCTTTTCAGCGTCGAGCCTTGAATTAGATGGATGTTTCAAACTAAGGTGGCTTCGTTCTCAGGCATTATGAGTACGGTAGGTGTGAAAGCAGCCAAAATCTCCCTAGAATATTCAATGACCGCCTTTTATGTGAGCGAATTCACAAAAAGGCACTGGGAAAATCTTGGAAGAAGAATTTTATAGCAGAAGCAAAATCAATATTCATTTCAACAGATCTTAAGACGATTATGAAGCGCAAAACCATATTATTTAGCACCGGATTTCTATTCTTGCCTCTCTTCGTTGCCACAAGTTGGGGACAACTACTTCCCAATTTAGGTGGGCAGCGATCAGGGACGGCGGCCGTTCAGTTCCTAAAGATCGGCGTAGGCGCCAGGGCGATCGGCATGGGAGAATCATTCACCGCTGTAGCGAACGACGCCTCGGCGCTTTATTGGAATCCGGCTGGTATTGTGGAATTCAAAGATAATCAATTGCTGGTTTCGCATGTCAATTGGCTGGTCGATATTAAGCATGATTTCGTCGGCTACGTCCATCATTTGGACGGCACGAACTCGTTGGGAATTGGCGTGACCGCACTGTATATGGACGATATGATGGAGACGACCGAATATCATCCGGCGGGGACAGGCAATTATTTTTCGTTTGGCGACATTGGGATCAACCTCACTTACGGCCGAAAAATGACGGATCGCTTTAGCTTCGGTATCAGCTTTAAATATTTTCAGGAGACGTTAGCAGAGTTCAAGATGCACGGCGTAATGATCGACTTGGGAACATTCTATTGGACGGGCTTCGGCTCCAGCCGCTTTGCGGTGTGCATGTCCAATTTCGGCAATCAGGTCAAGCCAATTGGCAGCTTTATCAATCGAGACCAGCAGCGCATTTCAGAGTTCCAATCGTTCTCGCCGCCGACCATCTTTAAAGTGGGATTCGCGACCGAGCTTTACCAAACGAACCAGCATCGTCTCACCAGCGCGATTCAACTGAACCATCCCAATGATAATGCGGAAAACTTGAACTTGGGAATGGAATATAGCTGGCGAGAGTTTTTTTTCCTCCGCGCTGGTTATAAATTCAATGTGGACGAAGAAACCTTCAGCCTTGGAATGGGCTGCAAAATCCCATTGAAGATCATTGATCTATCAGTAGACCTGGCTTACTCTGATTTTGGCAGGTTAGGAAGCGTCAGCCGATTTTCCCTGCTGATTGGGTATCCATGATCGGTTCGCTTGTGCTCTGCTCGCCTTGTTGCTGGTTGATACTGATTCTGTCATTACATTTGAATCAATCATTCGATCCAAAATCATCTTATTGATAAAAATTTATGAAAACATATTCGACATTCATTTCATTATTCCTGATCATCATGCTTTCGGCTGTGGCTTATTTCTCTTGTGGTCAGAAATATCCATTACCACCTGCTCCGACGGATCAGAACGTTCTTCCTGGCGTTAGCGATACCACCTATATTCAGCAATATCCAAATTGGGAGCCAGGGACCGGATACGATTTTGCCTATCCCACGGATATTCTGTTGGGCAATGAGCCGTTCATCTATGTGGCTGATTCTGCGCACGATCGCATCGTGATGTTGGACCTGGCTGGGAACATCGTTGGTTACTCGCAGCCGATTCCAGGCCCAGTGGCTTTATCGCAGGACGGGCGGCTGAACTTAATCATCGTTAACAACACGAACAGGATTTACAAGATCAATCTTTTTGCAGCCCATCATAACATCGGGGCTGCTCCAGTGAGAAAAGTATATGAGGACGTCGATCACCCAAATCGCCGATTCTCAGCGGTGGCCGCTTGGCACGGCAGCGAAAGCGGCTCTGCATATCTAGAGCAATGGTATTATGTCACGGTCAATGGCCCAGAGAAGCGCGATAACGCTATTTACTATTTCGCGCCGAAAAACGATTCAATGGATCAGCTCATTGGCCCGATCAATATGGAGCCGAACGGAACTGGGATGTTCTCGGCCGCCAACCCCAGTGGCATTACAATTACCAAGTTCTTCAATTTTGCCACCAACTTCTTCGATTTTATCTTCGTTCAGACCGGCCAGAACTTTTATAAGGTGCAATGGATCACCACCAATGTTTATGGTTTTGCCATTAAATTAGATCCCTCTGTCAGTCGCACCGATATCTTTGCTCCGAACAAATTCGATCGACCGGAAGATGTGACCATTGATGAGCAGGGAAATATTTATGTCGTTGATGCAGGGCTGCATCGTTTGCTGAAATTCAATTCATCCGGTGTGGAAAGGCATTCTTTTGGCGCATTCGGCAATGGCGAAAAGCAGTTTCATCGCCCTATGGGAGTGGCATATTTCAATAAGACAGTCTATGTGGCGGATACTGGAAATCATCGGATCCTGAGATTTAAATTATCAACCGATATTTAGCGAGATGAAGCGAGGATGTTAATCTTCCTACCTGGCGGTTGATCGGCGTTGAGCGCAGCCATTGAATATCGGGTTAATGGGACTTAACCGCAAAAACAACACATTGTGCTTCTCACCTCGATCATTCCGTGAGCGTAAAACGCCCGGCTTGATATCTTACTGGCCATTTCAGAAAATCTTCGCTCAATCGGGTGGGATCGATGCCCATGCAGTTGGCGATTTTGCGGGCAAGGTTGTTATAATTGGGTAATACGTGGGGAATCACCTCGTATTCTCCCATTGGGAGCCCCTCCAAACTGAACAAAAAATAAAAATCCCTCCCTACCGCGTCGATGGTTACCTCCAGCAGTTGGCCGAAGCCAGCCGTAGGCATGGCGCGGGTAATCACTTCACCGGTAGTGAGGTTATGGATGATCACGCCTCCCAGAAATTCATAAGTAGCGTTAGGCAGCACGACCGAAATCCTCTCTCCAATCGAGTAAAGATGCACCACCACGCTCATGATACTGGAGTCGCCTTTGTAACCACGGCTGAGATGAGTCGTCACTTCCAATATTTTTCGAATCAATGGTGTCGGGCTTAAACGACCTTTGCTATCAAGAGACTTATCACCATAGACAAATTGGCCGTCGCGGATAGCGATGGGATTGGCTTTTACCGTGAAATTAGCGACGTAGCCATAAAGATCATAGATACCGTTTAGACTGGTTCCTGCTGTGAAATGAGGAGGCAGGCGTAAGGTAAACTCGCCTTTCGCATCCGTCCATGTGCCGATGTCGAGCCCATTCAGATAGACGAAGATATTTTCAAAACTACTCTCACCGCTCAATTGCATCTGACCAGTGATAGTGGTTCTTCCCCCAGAAATTTTGTCATCGAAAAATGGATTTTGGCAAGCGGTGATCGTAATGATGAGCGCCAGAATCGAAACAGCGGTCTTTTTCCCCATGGATTTTTTCTCCCTGAAAAGCCAAAATGGCTTATAATTGAAATCCAAAAGCTAAATAAAAGCGCCGATCCCGAAGTGCCAAGCCCTGCAAGAGCACCTGATCACCCACCAAAAGATTTCTGCCGGAGAAATTCAGCAATAATTTCGTTTTCCAGAGCTTGAGTTGCTTATTGACATGCAGATCCAGGTTGGAAAAGCTGGGTAGCAGCACCTCCGAAAAATAGCTGTCCAAAGTCCGCAACCAACCGATTTGATCACTTTCATGAAACCAAAGTAACTCAATGGACCAGCCCGCATGATCGACCATCAGCTTACTGGTGATTTTGAATTCGGATTTGAAGGGAAACGCGGCTTTCTCTGGAATTTCATTTTTAGCCAAACCCAGCTCGATTGTGAGCTTCTTCTGCAAAAAATAGAGGCGCTGCTTCAACTCTACTCCACTGATCTTTGCCGTCGGCACATTATCGTAAAAGACAATTGGAATGAACGGCATTGAGAACGACCGAAATTTATTGGTGTAATAGGTCTGAAAATAGGAGGCCGTCATATTCCATCCCTTCCAGATCGGATGGTCGAGTTCCCGAGTCAATTCGATCCCGAGCTCAAGGCTTTGAATGCGCTCCGGCTGCAAGGGCGTTTTTAAATTGAACAGCTTAAGGTTCAATAGGCTGCTAGTGGCTTGCTGCAAGGTTGGAAATTTGGTATTAGCCCCATAATTGAGATAGGATTGGAACACAAGCATCGGTGTTTGACCAGCGAGCATCAGCCCGGTTTTGAGACTGGTGGCCTGCCAATGATGCCTGAGTTCTGGTTCTTTCAGGTTAAATCCTTCATCGGGATCGAACTTTTGGATTTCGGACTGCTGTTTGTCTAAAATCTGATCATGGCGGGCGCTCAGATCGACCTCAAAATGATTCAGCCACACTGCACCAGCCGGGCCCTGGGCTTTCACCACTGCTACCCAGCCATGATGCTGCCGCTGCAGATCGTTCTGCTGCAAAACAATAGCATGGTTAGTAAATTGACGATTATCTTCAAAATCCAAATGCCCTGCCTCATATTGATAACCCAAAACCCCTTCAAGTAGCCTCACTTTCATCTCCCTTTGCACCTGAAAATGTAGCGTTCGATGATGAAACGAACGTTTCAGCGCTGTGGCCTCATAATGGAGCGATTGGTCGCTATCGAGATGATGGAGCGAGGACTGAAGCTGCCAACCATTCAACCCCAGCATCGAGCCATGGTAATTCAGTGCCGCAATCCAATTAGCATCTTTAACCTGTTCACTTTCTCGATAATTATAATAATCGAGGCTGGAAACCAGCGAGCCGAAAGTGAGCAAATTCATCGAATCGTTGCTTTCGTCCTTACCGAAACGATATTGAAGGTCCAAAGCGTGGTTGGCGTTGCGATTGGCAATTCGGTCATCCGAAGTTGCACCATCTACAAAATACCGTGTTGCGTCGTTGTTCTGAAACGCATAGGAGAGGCCAAGCTTACTAAAGTTCTTATTCAGATCAACAGAAAAAGCTTTGGTTCGATAGGTGCCAATCCGATATTGAATGCGGGCAAGATATTGTTCATCAATCTGGGGCACAATATTGATTACGCCGGAGAACGCTTCTGGACCGTAGAGCGCCGTGTTCCCGCCTTTGATAATTTCGAGCCGCTGCAAATTATCGATGCTGAACTGGGCCAAATCCGCCGTGTTATCCAGCAAGTTATTCAACTTGACGCCATTATAGAGGACCACGACGTCATCAGCATTGCCGCCGCGGATCGAAAGGCTTTTCTTGCCGCTCAACGTTTCATCCACCTGGATGGCCACATCGCGGGCAAGATAGTCACCAGCATCGACAAATCCCCGAAGCTCAAAACTTTTTGCATCCAGCAGCGAGAGGGACTGCGGAAGGTCACGGCTGATTGCGATCGAGCGCTTTTCGGCTTCGCCAATCACTTCGATAGGGGGCAAAGGGATAATTCTTGGTCGAAGAGAAATTATTGGACGAGCTCGGAGCGAATCGATGGAAATGTCAGCAGCATAATAAGAAATATGCTGGAACCTCAGCCGACCAGTGGCGAACCCCGCTGGAATCTGGAGCAAAAATTGTCCCGCGGGCGACGTCGTCGTTCCCCATGACGTTCCCATCAGCGAGATGTTGACCCCGCTGATGGGATGATGGGTATTGATATCCCGCACTGTCCCACTAATGCGGAGCAATTGGGCTGCCGCTGTGGATAGAAAAAGCCACTTTTGCAATATAATGATGGAAGCTGCTTTTTTCACGTTCGCACTGATAGTTAATCGTTATTGGAAGAATTGAGCTATCTAACCAGGCTCATCTTCCGCGCCAAGACAACATCCCCGGCTTTGAGACGACAGATATAAATTCCTGATGGCATCATACGCCCCTGATCATCACGGCCATCCCAATGGACTGATTGAGCGCCTGGCTGCTGATGACCACTCACTAAAGTGACGATCTCTTCACCATTGACATTGTAAATTTTGAGTGAGACGTCACCTGAAGTACTGATCACGTAATCGATGCGCGTATCTGGATTAAAGGGATTCGGATAATTGGGTAGCAGAACGATCCGATTGGGTCGAGTCAGATGATCTCGATTTGGATCAACCGAGACAGGATTACTCATGGTGAGAACGATTGGAATCCTGTGAATTGATTTATGCGCCGCGGCGTAGCCCATTGATTGGTTGACGATCGAAATCGATTGAACGCCGACGATCCCGTTAATTTGTGGCGTCTGGTCCTCCCAGCTCAAACCGCCATCAATAGTTTTCGCAATGAAAGGATGTGCATTGCTTTCGCCGCAAATCCAGCCGATTTTGCTTGTCACAAAATGGACCTCTCGGAGGCTGCTCCCACCATGAACATCGATGATCCATCCCTTCCCACCAGTTACGGTTCTCGCGATCGTCATGCCCCCAGCTATTCCTCCAATCGCCCAACCGCTATCGGCGGTGACAAACTCGATATCGCGCATTGGAGGATTGCCCGTTACCAGGGTGGTTCGGATCGAATCAATGCAGGACCAGTGGCTCCCTCCATCGATGCTTTGAAATACATACCCGTCGTAAGTAATAGCCCAACCGATTTGTTCGTTGATGAACGAAATGCCAGTAATTTCATTCTTTGCTGGGCTAAATTGATCAGAGGCGAGCCTCCAGGTCGCGCCTCCATCCACCGTCTTTTGGATCACCGGCTTGTATGACACCGTATCGCCACCCGCTGCATAGCCGATTTGGTCATTGACAAATTCGATTTCCAAACAATAAAACGGCGTTGTGGTAACCTGAGTCCATGTCTTACCTCCATCTGTGCTTCGGCGAATACCCAATTGGCTCTTTTTAGCCTGGAGACTGGCATAAAGAATAACAGTCTCAGAGATGGGACAGAGAGCATAGCCCCACCATCCCGTTTTTCCTGCAACCGCTTCTTGAGCTTCCCAGGTTCTGCCACCATCAATCGTTTTATAGATGAAATCGGTCCCAATCACCCACCCAGTCGTTTCATTTACAAATCGAATCTTATGGAGCTCCTCTTGTGTAGGAAACAACAACTCACACCATTGACTCGAAGCGTCGCTTAATGGCATAGCGACAAGAAATAATGCTAAAAGCCATGCTTGAATTGAGTTTTTCATTTCTTATTCCTCCCAAATTTCTCAGCTATTCATCTAGCAGTATTATTATTTTGTCAGATTAAGCAAATAGCCGATTTTGAAGCTGCAAACCTCCCTTTGTGTCCTTTTCAATGTGGGGAATTAGAGGTAATTTACACAGCCGGTTGTCGGTGTAATTTAGGTCCATATCGTGCTGGGATTTGAGTAAATAGTGCCTGAACGAAAGCCATTAAATTTGAATTGAAAAATCGTTCCGGTCCACTATTTGGCGAAGAGGAATCTGGATACATTTAGATCGTGAAAATTATTGATTTCTCTTCACCAACTTTCCGGTCGAAACGAAAAAAAGATCAGTTTTGCTTCGAGCACCAAATGGTTCATCAAAAAAGCGCGATCCCAACTTATCGAATAATTATTGAATGCGATTACTCAAGCTGCTCTGTGGTAGCGATTCTATTGCATTTTACTAAGTCATCTTCAATTTGGTTCAACAAAAAAATTCTTATAGTAACTGCAAAGTAATTGGACGCTGCGCGTTGTTCAGAAGAAAGTGGTTTGGCCTATCCAATGGTTCGCTAACTTTCGCATCAGTTAGGAAGCAACAGCTAAGGCCCAAAGAGTTTTTTCAGAAAAAGAAGGCCTCTCCGGAAGTCCATTGACCTCCAGAAAGGCCATTTTCTTTTAGATTGGAAAGCCAATGCTCAAGCTTAAGCAAAATTCGATCAGCGACAATTGCTATGGTTCATTCTAATATCAAATAGGCAAAACTATCCAAAAAGATCATGACTTAGCCACCTTTTTAGGCAGTTCATCGACCCATTTGAAAATTTTGTCGTAAGTGATCTTGATCAATTTATAAACCAGGCCATCGTATCGGACGAACATATAGTATCCTTTGTCTTTCTCATACTCTCTTCCAAATAGAATCATCTCACGCTCTTTGCCTGGCTTCTGGAAGATAATGTAATGGGTGGCGCGATCGACCCCATATTTCATCGGCTTATTGAAATCGCTCAGCGAAATCGCTCCACCTCCGCCAATGCGATCGACCACTTCCTGCGCACGAATTTGGGTGACATCCCGAAGGAAATTATCCACCTCTTTCTGATCCAGCTTGATCTCCCGAGGACCTTTTAAGAGCACCCACTCTTTCTCAGTTCTGGTAGATTTCGTGGAATCGGGATTGGTGACCTCGACTTCTTTTTTGTTCTGTTTCACAACGAGCTCTTTCCCATTCGCCACTAAAGCAACAAACTCTAAATCGTCCTTTTTCTGATCAACTGCTAACAGGTCGACAAAGCTGTTATCATTGAATTGCGTGAGAGTGTCAACTTCGCCATAGATACTGAGGCTCGACAACAGATTTTTATCAACCGCATAGACCTTCTCTTTGCCTCCGAAGCGGACGAACCCAGAATTGTAATCATCCCCGCGTTTGCCGATCACCAGGTTCACCAGGGGCTTATTGGCCTCATCTTTCAACAATAGATGGATCCCCTGAGCATCGCTGATTTTGTAAGTGTCGAAATGACCGGCGCTGGAAGAGCGCACTTTACCAGTCATCTCAAGCACATTGTTCAGTAGACCGTCAATTCTGCTTTTTTGGGCTTTGCAATTATATTTAGTTGTGATGTACCAATTGCCATCAGCCATGGTAAATGCCATGCGAATGGGCTGCTGGCCTCCAGTTTCCTTGTAGACCTCGATGTTCTTGATGTCATCTTTAGAGACACCAATCACGACCGATTGCACCAAATCGTCCACATTGACACTTTTGTACTTCTGCTTCACAACCAAACTGAGCGCTAGATAGATAACCAGCAGCCCCACAAAAACACCTGCGAAAGTGTAAAGCTGTTTTTGTTTCATTGCCCCAATCCTCTATTTTTTCTCCGTACCGTTACCCAAACTAACCGATCATATAATCCAGATGAATCGAGCTATTTGACCAGCGAAGCGGAACTGATACAGTTTCACTGGCCTCGAATTGATCGAATTATTTCTTTTTTCTCTTGAGATTAATGAATATCCCCAATGCGATGAACACCAAAGGTGGGAACCAGACGACGAACGCCTTCGAGAGCGCTTTCCCTACTCCGCTGGTCGCTCGAATGCGTCGGGCCACAATGTTCTTGGATCGAATATTAATCAGTTCATCGCCGAGGGTCAAGGCATCGACCGCATTCAGCAGGAGCGCCCGATGGCTGGTAACCGCTTGCAAGATGTCACTTTTGAACATATTGCTGCATCCAATAGCGATGATCTTGTTCTCCTTTGGCTCTCCTGTAATCTCGGATGGCCTCTCTGGCTCTGTGGTATCTGGCTTGCTTCCGTACTCATCCGTCCATCGCGGAATGTTTTGATCCACATATTTCGGCTTGAACTTGCCGCTCACAAAGATACCAAGCGGTTGGTGCCTTAATACATCTTCAGCAGGGGGTTCAGAGACATCGATATTTCCATAGCCATATGCATCTCGCGTCCAGCTAAAATTGCTCGACGTAAAAAGCACTTTATGATCCAGCTTATTCTCTTTCATGATGTCTTCATGAACCAAAAGCCGCGTTCCGTACATGTAGAACAGCTCTGTGATCTTATTGGATATCGACACTTCAGAATTGATGTTTTCTGGGTTTACTTTGATGATTACAGGCTTTGTGACTGGCTCATAACGCTGTTCGCGAATTTGAAGAATCCCCATACGTCGGGTTTGATACACTGGAATTTGAATATAGGCACTGCTCCGATCCATGAACACTTTGTCATCGAATTCGAAGCCATAATTTTTTGTCAATGAATTGATATTGAGCCGACTCGGCATTCCCCGCAGATCAAATTGCCCGGGTTGCCCAGGCGACGGCATGATTTGGTAATTGTACTCCTGGGCCGCCATCACCACACGCACCCCGTTGTGGATCGCTTTGTCGATCTCATAAAGCTGACGTTCAGTGAGCGGCTGATCAATCATTAATACCAACGTCTGGATATCTGAAGGTATTGGATCGTTTTTCTTAATGTTGGTCCGCGTCACATCATATCCAGACTCGCGCAAGAGTTTCTCCGCATAATCGTACTGATCGGGCGGCTGCTGCTGATAGTACTGCCGATATTGCGCCGGGATTTCGGGTTGCCCTGGATAGAAGGCGATTTTGGGCCGCTTGTTCGAGACCAGTTTATAAATTCGCGAGATGATCTCATATTCCAGATTGCCGAACGTCTCAGGACGGACTTCTTCGATCACATCCTCTTTCCGATCCAAATAGGACAGCACCAGCGACGAATAAACGCGCTTCACTGATAGCTCGTCGCGCTCTGTGCTCTGAACGCCAAAGGGAATCACACCTCGTTCATAAAGCTGCTCAGCAATCTTTTTCCGAGTGACTTTCGGTTTTTTCTCATCAGCTTTGATCACATCTTTTGACTTCTGTTTCTCTTGTTCCTTACTCTTCTGCTCTTCGTATGCTTCCTTTTCTTCTTCCGCCGATGGATCGAAAATCTTGTATGTTAATTTTCCACGGGATGCCATCCGCAGCTCCTCCAATTTATCGATCACATCCCGTTCCAGGTTCTTCCACTGCGTCGGCATCTTCTCTGAGGATGAAACATAGTAGGTAATTTCGATCGGTGCCTCTAATTGCGACAGAATTTTTCCCACTGACGGCGATAGCTTATAGATTCGATTGGCGGTCAAATCGAATCGACCAATATTAAAAATATTCACAATCATGTTGACCAAAATGACAATACCCGCCAATAAAAGGGCGCCGATAACAAAAGTCCGAATAAATTCCTTCTTCAAATCTCTCATACTAGAATTTCCTCCTTTCCAGCGATTTAGCATTCAGGTAGAGGAATAGTGCGGTAAACGATAAGAAATACACAATGCTCTTCAGATCAATCACTCCCCGTTCAATATCATTGAAATGGCGCGTGACGCCCACATATTGATAGAGGAATTCGCCAAGCCCAGGGATCCAGCCATCAATCACCATGGGGACAAATTGCCAGCCGATCAAGGCCAAAAAACCACAGCTCAAACTCGTGATGATCAACGAAACGATTTGATCGGAAAAAAATCCTGAGATAAAAATTCCTACGGCCAGATAAAAAGCTCCCAACAAAATGGCCCCGAAATAACCGCCAATGATCGGGCCAAAATCTGGTTTCCCTAAAATGACTAACAAAATTGGGATCACCAGTGTGCCAGACAGCGCCACCAGATAGAACACAAAACTGGCCAGAAATTTACCGAGCACGATGTGCTCTGTCTTCATCGGCAAAGTCAATAACAGTTCCACTGTGCCCAGTTTGTGCTCTTCAGACCAGAGCCGCATGGATATCGCTGGAATGAAAATCAACCCCAAGGTGAGCGGCAGTGCCGAGAAAAACTCCCGCATATCAGCATTCCCATAAAAGAAGAAAGTAAACATATAAATGCCCGAATTGAGCAAAATAAAGATCACGCTGAATACATACGCAATAGGCGAATAAAAATAAGCGCGAAATTCGCGTCGAAAAATTATCCCGATATCTTTCATGCTGCACCTCCTTGCTCTCCGACTGTCTCAGACGCTGCCCTTTCGGCCCCATTCCCCTGAGTCAATCGAATAAAAGCATCTTCCAACGAAAGCTTCTCCGGATGAAACTCCAAGATCTCCCAATTGTGACTCCGGATAAATTCGTTCAATTTCTCGACAGGGTCAACATTGGATTTGAAGAACAGATGCGCCGCCACTTCGCCGCGCCGGCGATTGTCATCGTATTCGATATTTTCCAACCCAGATAGCGATTTGAGCGCTGCCTCGAAATCCTTTTTGGCGCTCTTGACGGCCAAGTAGACCGAAGTCTGGCGTGTGACACTTTTGCGCAAATCTTCAAAGGTCCCATCGGCGACGATTCGGCCTTGGTTGATTACCAAAATCCGATCCGAAATGGTCGCCACTTCTGGAAGAATGTGGGTGCTCAAAATGATGGTCTTCTCATGGGCGAGACTTTTGATCAATTTCCGAATGCCGATGATTTGCAACGGGTCCAACCCGGATGTCGGTTCATCAAGGATCAGCACTTCTGGGTCGTGGATCAACGCTTGGGCCAGGCAAGTTCGCTGCTTGAATCCTTTCGATAACTCGCCGATCTTCCGCTTCAAAACGGGTTCTAGCCCAGCAGCCTGAACAACCCAATCGAATCGCTGCTGGAATTTGCCGTTCAAATGCCTAGCTTCACCGATGAATTCCAAATATTCTTTGACCAGCATATCGGAATATAGCGGCACAGTTTCGGGCAAATAGCCGATCAATTGCCGTACTTCGAGGGGATGTTCGAGCACATCGTAGCCCCCTACTTTCACAGTGCCAGATGTCGGGGCCGAATAGGTTGTAATGATCTTCATGGCTGTCGATTTCCCAGCGCCATTCGGACCAACAAACCCGACAATCTGACCCTTTTCAATCTTAAAACTAACGTCAATCAGCGCCTTGGTTAATCCGTAGTTCTTGCAAACTTTTTCCAGTTCGATCATAACACTTCCCTTTGTTACGATTCCAAAAATGTTTCATTATTTCACATAAATTGAAAAATGACCGCTTGGATCATTAGAAAAATTGCAAGATAATGCAGAAATGAAAATGAGTAAGATGGAGAAAAATATTTAAATCTGATTTTCTGATTTGAGGGTTCAAACCTAACTCCTAATTTATGCGCGGTTCATCATAACAATGTAACTGCCTTATGATATCATAATTAAGCGATTAGGTTGAATTTCTTGATAACGCAAAAGTCAACACTATAAACGTCTATCCCTCCGTTAATGTTCCCAGCTAATCAAAATTTTTGATGCTGCTTTGGCTCCGTTGCTTATCTTCCAATTGACCAACGCTTCGAACACCACCGACAAAAATGGCAACCTTTCCGAATTTATCAGGTTGCCATTTCGTTCTCATTTCGCTAAACTTTAATGAATTGATATATAGCGCTTAAAGGAAAACTTACCTTTTGTCCTTTCGACCGCATGGAGATATCTGTAAGCCTTACCTCCTAAATGGAAACAGATTCCTCACTTCGTTCAGAATGACCTTTTTAATTCAAATTTAAAGGTTGTGTTCGGTCATTCGATAAAGAGAATTCTCCGCTTATTGCATGATCGGCTCTATTTGGATTCGACAAATAACGTTCCGGCTGTAGCAGAGAGCACCGCTAGTGCAATAGGCAGATAAAAGGCATCCGAGATCGCCCAAATTTCCAATAGCGAAGCTAATTGGTGGTCTGTTTCATGATCCAATCACCAATGAGTTGAAGCGCCGAAGGAGCGATCGTTTCTTCAATCACTGCATATTCATTTGGCGAGCCGGTCTTAGCAGTTTGGAACAAATGATTTAATTGTGGCAGCGAACGAATCGTTACCTGGTTATTTCCTCCCGCCTTCAATGCCGCTTCAATCGCTTTCAAATTTTCCCTTGCTGGGACTTGTAGATCGAGCTCTCCATTGATCGCCAATACTGGGCATTTTACTTTAGAGAGTGCAGTTTTAGGATCGTACGTGAGGAACAATCGGAACCACGGCGATGTGAGCTGTCGAATTTGAGCGTTGATGTAAATTTCAGGATCGCTAATTGCCTTCCTTTCCGTGTCGCTGAGTAGCTCAATAGATTGCTTAAGTATTGGACGAAGCTTTCTTATCGCATTCGAATCATCTGATTCATGTTTTAAGACGGCAAAAATTTGCTCTTGGGAGTGCCGATTTTTCGCAATTATCGAATCATTAGCACCATTTGCCCGAGCGATCAGCTCAGCCTGTTGATACAAAATTTGCTCTCCAGTGAGACCAGTCCCAGCCATAAGCACGATAAACGCCACATCCTTCGAGCGGGCGGCAACCATTGGGGCCACGATCCCTCCTTCACTGTGTCCGATCAAACCGATCTTTTTCGGATCGACATCATCCCGAGTTTTGAGATAATTTACAGCCACGAGTACATCCGCAGCAAAATCCTCAGTAGTGGCTTTAGAAAAATCTCCTGTCGATTTTCCCACCCCGCGATCATCCATCCGTAGCACAGCAATTCCACGGCGAGTAAGGTAATCGGCCAGTACGAGAAACGGCCGATGGCCGAAAATGGCCTCATCGCGATCCTGAGGCCCGGAACCAGTGATCAAAATTGCTGCAGGAAAACGACCTTTGCTTTGGGGGCGGGTAAAGGTACCAGCCAGATCGACCCCATAGGCTTCATTGTGAACAGTGACCTCCTCTTCCAGATATGGATAGGGCCTGGTTGGCTCTTGAGGTCGATTCAATTTCGGAGCGGTATCGGTGCGCGTCAATTCCAACGGAATGGAGATTCCGCTTTGCTGCCAGTTTCCTGAGATCGAGTTGAAATCCGCTGCGATTTTACCTTTGAACAGCCCTCGGATCATCGCAACTTCAATAACCAAAGTGTCCTGAACAATGCTCGTACGAGAGGTAGCGATGTTGAAAGCACCTTGATCGGGGCTATCAAGTGCCGTGGTCAATTCGCCCGTTTCGCTTTTGTTGAGATGAAAGACTATCCTCAATTCGGCACCTGGAAAGGATAGTTTGCCCTGCCAAACGCCAATCAAGCGGTCGACTTGCGATGTCAATTGCAGATTTTGTTGGGCAGACACTAAATGAGGAATGAAGGTCAAAAAATAGCAGCAGATCATCATAAAGATCAACGAAGTCATTTTTTTCATAATGCTTCCTCCCTGAATTTTCGCGAAAATATCCCAATGTTACCATATAAACAGAAAGTGCAAGAAAATTTCATCACCCGCTTGGATAATTTTCTGAAACAATATTAGTCTCAATGGGACAATGCAACCAGCAACTGCTCAAATGCATAGCATCCCCAATCCAGCACAATGAAAATTTCTTGAGATGCATACGCTTTTCCCCTGCTGGCGAGAAAAGTGTTCACCCATTGATAAACCAAAATGGGCCGTTTATTCGTTGCTATTTTATAATGACCTCAAATTTATCGGGAGCGCTGTGTTCTCCCGTTGCGGACATCAATGGAGCCAGTTCGGAACACTTGAATGATGTCGGGCAAATTAGGAAAGATCTGGCAAACTTTTCCGATTGCTTGTTAGCGTAAGCGAGGATCAAGAGCGTCGCGCAGCCCTTCACCGATTAGGTTGTAACCCAGCACGGTCACGAAGATCGCTAAGCCTGGAAACACAGTCATCCACCATGCGAAATGCATCACCGAGCTGCCCTGCCATAGGATGTTTCCCCAACTTGGCGTGGGTGGCTGAACGCCCAATCCTAAAAAGGACAGACCAGATTCGACCAAAATGGCCGAAGCGACACCGAGCGTAACGGCCACAAACACTGGAGCAACGACATTGGGAATGATATGGCGCCAAATAATGCGCCAGCGTCCAATGCCAAGTGCGATAGCGGCCTGGATATAATCCCGTCCCCGAACCGAGAGCACTTCTGCCCGCACCAACCGCGCTAAGCCTGGCCAACTCGTGATTGCAATCACGATCATTACGTTATAGATATTCGGTTCCAGCATGGCGATAACCATTAATAACAGGAAAAACGATGGAATGCAGAGGATTAAGTCGACAAACCGCATGAGGATGTTATCGATTTTCCCTCCAAAAAAGCCAGCGATCGCACCGATCAACACGCCAATTAATCCCGCAAGCCCAGATGAGATAAAGCCAACGCTCATGGAGATCCGAGCGCCGTAAAGCACGCGGGCAAAAACATCCCGGCCATTCATATCCGTGCCAAACGGATGCCGCCACGATGGCGGTTGATAGATTTCGTCGAGATTGATGGCATTAGGATCATATGGGGTCAAAAGCGGGCTGAAGATGGCCGCCAGACTTAAAATGATAATTACGATCGCACCAGCAACTGCCAATTTATTCTTGCAATACTGCCGAAAAATGATTCTCAGCATCGAGCTTGATGAGACGGTCCGGTTCATAGGCTTAATGATAGTTCAAACTGTGATGATTTTTCAAACTGTTCTTAATTGGAATTGATCTTTGAGTGAATTTCTATCATGTTCCAGATCGTTACGGCGATTCTGCAATGGGTTTCCGCTTCATAAAAACTGGCTCGCTTGTCCTTTCAAGTTTTGAGCCAGTTCTCTCTTAGCTGATAACCTCCGATAAAGTAATCTTCGATTTCTTCAAAATTCAAATGCTTTACAATGTCCGTATCTTGCCTGAAAAGGCAAACAGCTATTCATTCGTGTCTGAACGAAAACTATTGACTTTTTAGCAGAAATGTCATTCCGAACGAAGTGAGGAATCTGGTTTTTATACGATTATTGGCCTCAAGGATTTCTCCCTGCGGTCGAAATGACAGAAACATGGGTTTTCGTTCGGGTATTAATTAACATTTGATTGAAAGAAAGCGACTCCAGCAATTGTATGAGTGATCGACATTTTTTCAATCGTTATTCGTTTTTTTGACCCGACAAGAATTGTCATTAGCCGAAATCAAAATGGGAGTTACAATATCAAATCAATCATACTTGATCCTCGGATCGACGATTCCGTACAAAATATCTGCCAACAGATTCCCAAACAACAGAAGAAACACAGAGAATACGGAAGTGCCCATAATCACAGGGTAGTCGCGCGCCATAACAGCTTCGAAAGCCAGCCTTCCCATGCCTGGCCACGCGAAAATCTTTTCGATGATGACACTGCCACTGATCAGTCCAGGCAAGCTTAAACCCAGAATGGTTACAATTGGGAGCAATGCGTTGCGCAATGCATGTTTGAAAATTACCGTGCGTTCGCTAAGCCCTTTGGCTCGCGCTGTCGTGATGTAATCTTGGCGGATGATTTCCAACATACTGGAGCGAGTATATCGAGATAACCAGGCCAAACCAGCAAAGGCCTGGACAAACACTGGTAAAATGGCATGTTTGAGTAGGTCCCAGCTCCGCTCCCAAAACGTCAAGGATTGAAAATTCACCATGATTGAATGCATTCCTGAAATAGGCAACCAACCCAGTTTCACCGAAAATACCAAGATCAGAAGCAGCGCCAGCCAGAAACTGGGGATGGCCATCCCAATAAAAACCATGACAGTGGAGACTTTGTCGAACACAGAATATTGTTTCACTGCCGATAATATGCCAATCGGCACGGCAATGAAATAGATCAGCAGCAGCGCCGCGACATTCAAAATGATCGTATTGGGCAACGTTCGCATGATCTTCTGCAATACTGGTTGACTATCTTTGAAAGAATAGCCGAAGTCCAGCATCACCATTTTCTTCACCCAGTTCCAATATTGGATATGGAGCGGCTTATCCAGGCCATAGATCTTCTCCAGCCGCTCACGGGCGATGGCCAGCCCCGGCTTCATTTGTGCCTCCAGATCTGATGGTTTGCCAGGCGCAAGGTGAATAATGAGAAATGTAATGATGGTGATTCCGAAATAAAGGGGAATAATAGTTAGAATCCGACGAATGATGTAATTGCGCATCTCTCTTTTAGTTTTTCCTTCGCTGTGAATCTTTTGGGTGAAATTTATTGCATAAACCGTGGAGCACTCCCCACTGATTTTTGGGTGAGAGAAAGTAATCAGTAATCAGTGATCAGTGATCAGTAATCAGTGATCAGTAATCAGTGATCAGTGATTGGTGGTGTGCAATAATGATTTCACCATGCTTTTATTCTACTAATATCATTTTCTTTTTGAAAATTTTGCCATCAGACAAGAGTTGATAGAAATAAATGCCTGAGGCAACAGCGTTCCCCATCTCATCACGGCCATCCCAAATGATATGATAAGCCCCACCAGTTTGATTTGCTTCATCCACTAATTTTCTGATCGTTTTTCCTGTCAAATCGTAGATCACCAACCGCACTTGATGCTGGCCAGCTGGCAATTCGTAACGAATTTGGGTCGTCGAGTTAAAGGGATTGGGATAATTTTGCGCCAAAGCCACCTGTTTCGGCAGCAAATTGATCATGATGATTTGGGAAAAAGTGATTGACCCATCCAGGTCCTGTTGCCTCAGGCGATAGCACCAATTCTGCGAACCAGGATGGCGATCGATAAAAACATACTGCTGAGGTTTGGCGGTGGTTCCCTTCCCGGGCACAAACCCGATTGTCTGCCATTCCGATGCCATTTCACTTTTCCGCTCGATAAAAAAGCCGAAGTTATGGCGTTCCGAAGCCGTTGTCCAGATGAGATGGACATCCCGATCCACTATCGTGGCAGAAAAAGAACTCAATTCGACTGGAACAACACCGAATACACGCACCATTCCATCGCGCATTTCTGCCAAGTAATACCCTGAATTAAATGACATTTGACTAAGATCCACTAGGGTTGTGGAACTATCTGCTCCAATGACATTAAAATTGAGCCATAGCAATACTCCCTCGCGATCAATAGGTTGCGTACCAACAGCACTGAAATTTAAAACGCCAGAGGAATAATTCGTTGTCGGCATCTCCCAACCAAAAGCAACGGTCGCAGTCGTATCCACCCCTTGATATTCTAAAACATTTGGATCAAATCTCACTTCTCCAGCGTAGTCGCGCAATTGGTATCCCCCGATCTTTGCAATATAAATTGGCAGGATCAATTGGCTGAGGGAAGGGGCGGTAGTATCAGGAATGGACACTTGAACCTCGATGGATTGAGGGCTGATAACCAGCAATTTGCCATTTGTCGTCTTCGATTTTGGTACACCTTGATTGAAAACCACACTGATAAAAGTCAGATTGGTGGACTGATTGGCTTGACCAATAATCTGAAATTTGATCCAGAGCAGGCGACCGCTCCCGCTTAAGGGCAAGCCGCTCATTTTTATCCTTAATGCTCCACCAACATCGACAAAGTTGGTAATGCTCCATCCTGCTGCAATCGTTCGATCTGTCACCCCTTCGATAGCTTTGAGGATATTTTTATTATACTGCAGCTCCATTGAGCAACTGGTAATGGCTAAGTCAGTGACATCACTGATGTAAATTGGGATCAAAATCTGGCTATTGACCAAACCAGTGGTATCTGGCAGGCTGACCGAAACTTCTGGAATTGGGAGCACCCGAAGCGAACCATGATCTGCCAAAGCAATGGGATTCCATTGATTGAATCGGGCGCGAATCCATTGCAGCGGTGATTGCTGGCCCTCCGAGCCGATCACATTGAAATTCAAATAAACAAGTACGCCGCTATCCTGGAGAGCTTGTGTCCCCTGCAGTGTTACAAAGAGGGTATCATTCGCAATTTTTACAGCAGAAGAATCCCAGCCCTGGGTCAGCGTATTAAGCTGACTGATCCCTTTGGCCTGCAAAATTTGGGGATCGAAACGAACAACCAGTTGTGTGGATAGGATATTTAAACCGTTCGTATTTCCAATCGTAATCGGAATAGCTATCGGATACTGGCTGGCTCCAGTCGTATCGGGAAGTGAGACAGCGATTTGTGCTGGAGCGATATAATTATGCAAGAAAACATCTTTTGTTAGGGGATTCTTTGCTTGATTTGCCAGAATAGGGCCCAGAGTTGAGTCCTGCAAGCCAGGCAGAAAATAATTGAGATACGGCAGGCTGATGCTACCTTTTAATTTCTCCCCCTTGAACAAAATGCCCACATCTCCATAGGAAACTTTATCACCAGTATCATTTGTCCCATCTGCCGTACTGCCAGTGAGGCTCTCATGATAATATAATTCGTAACTGGCGTTACTTGGCGGCGTAAATTCGTTGAGCACCACAACCGACCCCATGTTTCCTCGATACATGTACCAATTCATAACCGGGCTCGGAGCAATCGTTTTATTTGGTGGAGAAGGCTCAGCAATTCCGTCAATCACCAAATTTTGGTTGTAAGGATTATTGAACAACATGCCCCGCGCATTCGCGCTCAAATCAAACGACTGTCGAATAAGTTTCACACCATAATCGCTATCCAATTTTTTATCTGCACCTAACGCAACGATATAATAGGGATAGTAGCGATATTGAAAGGTACCTACGTTTATATCGAGTCCAGCGAACGAGCTTTTATAACTGATATCGCGCAAGATGCGAATTGGCCCGCGTTTATAATTTAATTGAGTGACAGTTAAATTCTCTTCTGTCATGTTATAGCTGAGGAACGATAGGTATTTGCCATTCACTCGCGCTTTCTGTCGATCCAGAATATCTGGCCCATAGGCACCAGTCGAATCAGCGATTCGCCAAACATCTGGAATGCCAAGCGAGTTATGGCCTTCGAGGTAGGCTTTGGCTTTAATGGTATCTGCAACCCCGGTCGTCGGCGCGATATATTTGATGTAATAAATCGGCAGATTTGGGTCATGTGCCAACGTGCTGGAGCGATAGACATAAACATATTTTTTTGTAGCGGGGTCATCTGGATTATTGATCTCAAACTCGTAGCGAATATATTGCCGCGAGTCTTCATCATCAATCCAACTGGTGGCTGGGGCTCTATCTCCCGCTTCTCCCGCCAGAAACAGAAATTCATCCACAGTATCGACCAATGCATTATAGTTGGTCCCAAAATAGCCAGCATTCCCATCCAGCTCATCAATTTGGACGGTGAGCTCGCGCCATGAATTATCCAATTCGTGATAAGAGAAAACGAAAATATGGCTGATCGGCGCTGGGATGAACCTGGGGATCGAGTTGCCCGTGAACAGCATCACCTCATGTTTGCGGGACTCACTCCAATCGCCCCCAAAAACTTTTTGGCTGAGCCAACCGATCAGCAGAACAATTAATAAGCAGCTTCTTTTCTTCATAGCCAGTTTTACTCGAAAAGATTAGAGGATTTTTCTCCCAGGCAAACCTGGTCGCCTTTGCAAAGTAGGGCAAAATTATTGTCTCAAAATTCTGATAACCATTGTCGCGGGGCTTAATTTCATGGCCATCGAAAGGCCATTAGTATTCTTATCGTCGAACTAACTCAAATAATGCACTAAACAATCAATGAACCGGATCATTTCAATCGATCAATTCAGCGGTTTGATCCATCCGATTCATCAAGAAAGCTATTTCTATGGCCAACCAATCCATGTCCTCATTGAGCTATTTGATCAGCAGCATTTTATGGGTTTGGATAAAATTATCTGCTTTGAGGCGATAGAAATAGGTCCCTGGGGCGACCATCCTACCATTATCATCAGTGCCATCCCAACGAACAGCATAATACCCAGGCTTTTGTTCCTCATGAATCAGGGTTTTCACCTCATGGCCCAAGAGATCAAAGATTTTGAGCTCCACCATTACAGCGGATTGATCCACCACTGGGATTTCATAGCGGATGGTGGTCTCTGGATTAAACGGATTGGGATAATTTTGATGAAGTGCAAAAGTTTTCGGAGCACCAAGATCTATTCGGACTTCATGAGAGTACTCGAACTTGCCGTCAAAGTCGATTTGTTTGAGCCGATAATAGTACGTTCCTACCGTTCCAGGGCGATCCTCATAGAAATATAATTGCGGCGTGGTGGTCGTTCCATGTCCATGCACCACGGCAATAGCTTTCCAGAGCGTATCTATAACAGTTTTCCGCTGGACTTCAAAACCGTAATTATTCGATTCGGTCTGGGTCTGCCATTCTAAGCGGATCATTCCATGGGTCTCCAACGCTCGGAAATAAACCAGCTCAACAGGAACATACTGGTTAGCCTGAAATTGGAGTTTGAATGGACTGGCAAAATTGTTAGCCAATGCACTCCCCAGGCTAATGGGTTGATTCGGCCCCAAAAAATAGATGCGATAACCGACGCTGATATTTCCAGAGATATCTTTACCTTCTATCTTGATCCCGGTATCACCCCAGGACATCTGATCCCCAGTATCGTCGCTATTGGTCTTCTTTTCATCATAGTAATACAGCGTCCGTTTATTGCCGATCGGTTCAATTCGGAAGACCAAACTGTAAGTTCCCTGATTTCCAGTCACCATCCACCAATTCACTGCCGGGGCATCGTCAATCTTGTTATTGATGTTCTCAGTACCGCCGCTCCCATCGATGATTTTCCCTGCAAGATTATAGGGATTATAAAATTTCATCCCATTGGCATTCGGATTGAGATCAAATGATTGCCGGATCATATCGACATGATCACTCGGTTTGATCGATCCCGATATTCCGCCCGATTCGATGCTAAATGGGTAGTACAGAAAAGGAAAATTCAGATCTTTTGGTGAGATAAGGCCAGGGAACAGATCGATATGCCAGAAAACCTCTCGAATCACCCGCACTGGCCCGAGCTTGATTCTGACTGTATCGAACGATGTTTCACTGATGGTTTCATCGACGTAGATAAGAATCCCATAATTTAGCGTAATCCGAATTTTCTGCCGATCCAAGATATCGACTCCTGTGCCATGGAGCATTTTCCAATCGGTCGGAATGCCACCTTGGGTATGATTTTCTACATAACTTTTTGCGAGGACGCTATCGGCTCCGGGTTGGCTCGAAGTAGCAGGGCGGTACATCATGTAAGAAACGGAAGAAAGAGGAAGCCTATTTGGGGACCGAAACACATAGACATAACCAGTCTGTTTTGTCACGGTGTCCACGATTGCTATTTCGAGCCTCTCATATTGTTTAGAGTCAGCGTCATCGATCCAATAGCTGGCATCTGGGGCTTGCTCGCCAACATCCTTAGCCATGAAAACGAGCTCGTCATTTCCGTCAAAAACACCATTTGGATTGGGTAGCCAGTAATTGGTTGTATTATCCTTCTCATCAATCTGAAAAGGAATCGGACACCAATCGCGTTCTCTGTTATCAAATCTATAGACATAAACCTCATTGACTGGAACACCTGTCAAACCAAGGATAAGATTGCCTGAAACCACCACAGGGTCCAAATCCCGAGCATTATTCCAATAGCCAGCAATCTGTGCCGCGCTGGAAATAACCATCATAATCAGCCACGCGCCCCAGATGATCATAAACATTAAGACTTTTTTCGCCATAGCGCATCTCCCAAAGCTGCAAGTTGGAAACTGAAAACTAAGTCCCCCCATTTTATGAAGCTATAAAAGCGAGTCTACTTTTCCAAAAGCGCAATTAAAATTAAACCATTTTTGTTAAAATAGCAACATAATTTTTCCGTCCTGATATTTTTTTATTGTCATACTTTCATCGACCAAGTTGCTCCCCAGAGGAACCTGCATGAAATCATAATTGCTAAATATTTTGCCTCGGACTATGGAAATACTGACCAGCATGAAGCGCGCTCACATTGATTTGTTTGTTATGAAGCACCAGCATGGATATCAAATTGGCCTGTTCTTTTACACTTGTTTTACACAAAAAGCTTGACTTTAATCAAAATTATACGTATACTGATACTGTCGAAAAATATAAACTATCAGCATACTGGCAAATTTATGAACAAGGAAATTCTGACCACAAAAGAGATTCTTGAGCAACTGAAACTTGATTCTGAAGTCTTTCAGGAAATTTTGAAACGCAAAATGATCAAGCCGATCGGAACCGTGGATGAAAACGTCCCAGTCTTCGAAAAACGGGTGGTTCAACAGCTCACAGAGATCATGCAATTTCAGTCGATGGGATACAGTATTGAGGATATTGAGAAGATTCTCAAAAAGGTCGGTCTGCCATCAACCAAACAGGCTGAGGAAAAGAGTCATCCATCGATGCGCCTGCTCACAGTGGGTGAATTGGCGACGCGCGTAAATGTCAATCCGCGCACGATCAAATACTGGGAAGAACGGGGGATCATTGAACCAGATACACGGTCAGAGGGTGGGTTTCGACTTTATGCAGAACATTGGGTTTATCTCTGCAATTTGATCAGCGATTTGCAATTGTTCGGCTACACTCTTGAAGAAATTAAGGAGATATCAGACCTGTTCCGCGATTTTCTAGCGATCCAGAAGTCCATCCATGCATTTCCACCAGACGAGACACGCACCAAATTGCAAACCATGCGAGAGCGCATCCAATCCTTTTTCGATAAAATGAACCAATTCAAGGAGGGTATTCACCGCTGGGAGGAACTTCTAAAAAAGAAAGAAAAAGAGATCAAACAATTTGAAAACCGATTGAATCAATTGCAAGCGACCAAAGCTGCGAAGGAGAAAAAAACATGAATTCTACCACCCGTCCCAGGATCATTTTTATTGAACCGAAATCCCCCAATTTACACATTTATTCGAAATTCGTCATTCCCCGCCTCGGAATTTTGATTCTGGGTACGATTATGAAAAAAATGGATTGGGATGTCCAGGTAATTCTGGAGGAGAACCAGGAATTGGATTTCGATCATATCAGCTCAGCAGACATGATCGGTATTTCGACCATCACATCCACCGCGCCGCGGGCTTACGTTATCGCTGATCAGGTGCGGGGGATGGGCATCCCAGTTATCATGGGGGGACCCCACGTCAGTTACCTGCCAGATGAAGCCTTACAACACGCCGATTTTGTCATTCGGGGCGAAGCCGAACAAGCCTTGCCGCTGTTCCTCCAACAATGGCTGACAACAAGGGATTACAGCTCCGTTCCGAATTTATCGTTTCGACAAGATGGAAAGAATTTTCATAATCCGATGGGTCAGCCCATTCAAAATTTGGACGCCATTCCTTATCCTGATTTATCCCTCATCCAAGGGGGCATCAAGCGGACCTTTGGGTATCGGATCATCCCCATCCAAACCTCGCGCGGCTGCCCGTTCGATTGCGAGTTCTGCTCGGTCACAGGCATGTTTGGGAGGAAATTGCGCTATCGCTCCACTGAGAATATCATCAATGAGCTGCGCCAATATGATGACAAGAAGAACGCGGTATTTTTTTATGATGATAATTTTACCGCGAACCGCCAGCGCGCCAAAGAGCTGCTCCGCGCAATGATCGCTGAGAAATTCAAATTTAGTTGGTCCACTCAGGTGCGGGCCGATGTGGCTAAGGACCTGGAACTGGTTCAACTCATGCGTCAGGCAGGTTGCGAAACCGTCTATATCGGTTTCGAATCGGTCGATCCAGAAAGCCTCAAAGCGATGAAAAAAAATCAAACCGTCGACGAGATCAAAACCGCCATCAAAGTGCTCACAAAAAATAACATCCAGATCCATGGCATGTTTGTGTTCGGTTTCGACACCGATACTCCTGCCACGATTCAGGAAACGATCCGTTTCGCCAACCGCAGTGCTATCGGGACAGTCCAATTTCTAATTCTAACCCCATTGCCTGGCTCAGAGACGTTTCGAAAATTGAAAGAAGAGGGACGTATCAAATTTTTCGATTGGACGTTGTACGATGCGCATCACGCGGTGTTCGATGCCAAGCATTTGAGCATCGGCGAACTGCAACGCGCTCAGATCAAAGGCCATCAATCCTTTTATTCATGGACACAGCTATTGAAGCGCGCCATTCGATTCCGTTGGTATCAAGTTTTGGTCGGCCTCTACGCTCGAAAACTGAACCGCATCTGGAAAAAGAAAAACCGGTTATGGCTCAAAGTATTAGAACTGTTGAAACCTAATTTCGATTTCCAAATCTCTATCGACTTCAAGCAGGTGATCCGCTTGCCGATGAAATTCTACAATAAAAATATTGAGAAAATGAAAAGCGAAAGCCGTCACAGCGACCATTCTTTGGTTGGCTTGAATGAACCTGGTCGCATGGTGGTATCAAGATAGATAACTTGCTCTATTCAGGATTTTTTTCGTAGCGTTGGAGGATCACCTTGCGTGCCAGCGAACGATAGATGGGTGTGGGAAGCATTCGGATAAGATGGAAGAGCAATTTCATCCTGAACGGATAAATGTAGACCTTTCGTTTGCGTGCCACTGCCCTGATCATCAGTTTGGCAGCTTTCTCTGGGCACATTAACCAGATGCGATGGCCCTGGCCGCGATTGATCTCAGTATCTACAAAACCAGGATGGATTATGGTGAATTGAAGCTGAGGGAATTCGGTTGCCAAGCTCTCCATGAAATAATCGAGGCCGATTTTGGTTAATCCGTAGATCCCCCGAGTCGGCACTCCCCGCATGGCCACGGCCGAGCCGATGCCGACGATCGTCCCGGAATTTTGCGGCACCATGATCTCAAGGCAGGCGCGGATCGTGTAAATCGCCCCTTTCAAATTGGTATTGATCACCGATTCTATTTTGTCCCAGTCCCATTTGTGAAAAGAATTATTGACGCCGATGCCACTGTTCACCCAGGCCACGTCCAATCGCCTTGCTTCGCGATAAAAGTCGTTGATGGCGGAATAAACGGCTTGCCGATCGCGGACATCGCAAGCCCGGATCCAGAACCGGCTGCCGCTGTTTTTCAATTTTTCGGCCAACTCTTTCATTCTTTCTTCACGGCGGCTTAACAGGCAGAAATGAATTTGGAAAGGAGCCAACGCCTCGACCAGCGCATAGCCCAGACCTGAAGAGGCACCAGTAATAAGCACAGATTTATTTTGCCAGTAGGAGATTAATTTTGAAAGCATCTGAATTTCGGCTATTTAACAGTTTCCCGGCTATGACTGCCAAATGGCAAAAGAATCTCAAATTTCAAAAGCCAATTTAAAAGCAATTGACGACCTTTGCTCTAAATGGTCATCTCTGATCTGAAAAGAACCGGCATGGAGATATATTTGGAACTTGCTTATTGAGATTTATCAGTAACAAATTTTTGTTCCCCTGGTCGCTTCACCCAAAATCGCTTTAGCGATCGAGCCAGGCTCCGAATCTCCTGAAATGATGATCGCTTGGATATTGGGATTCTCTCGGATCAACTGATAGGTTTGTTCTACTTTGGAGCGCATCCCGCCGGTGACATCGGTTCCAGCCGAGCCACCCAATTGAGCAATTATCTTCTCATAATTGCTCTGGTCGATCACTGGGATGACTTTTCCTTCAGCGTCTAACACGCCAGGCACATCGCTGATCAACACAATGCGGTGGAAAAAGATATAATCGGTCAATTTCTGTATTTGATCTTCGGTTGAGGCAATGGTGAAATCTTGCTTTTCATCCAACACAATATCGCCGTGGATCAGAGGAATCTGATCAGAGTCCAGTAAAAAGCGGATAGCCCGAGTATCCATGAACAGCAATTTGCCATCCTGGGCCATCGCAATGGCTGATGGTTGAACAGTGATCGGAAACAAGCCTTCCTCGGCACAAAGCTGAAGGATGCGGAGGTTCATTTTGATCATATCCTGCCGGATCTGATAAAACGCCTGCCAACCGAATTGGGCATTGCTTCCCTGCTGCGCTCGATAATTTTTAGCCACAATATGGCCATAGCTGCCAGCGCCATGAGTTAATAGCAAACTCACTTGACCCGTTCGCACGGCCACCAGCAATTCCCGAGCGACCTTGCGCACGCGATCTTCTTTCAGGCTCTCGGGCTTGTTTTTATCCGTGATAAACGACCCCCCAATTTTAACAATCACTCTTTTTCTCAATCTTGATCTCTCCTTCATCAATCCGAACCACATCACCGGTCTGAAATCGATCAATTGCCACTTGGTCGACCGTAGGGATCTCGCTAATGATCGCCCCAACGGCGACGATTGTCTCACATTGTTCAAGAATCATGCCAGCCGGGGCAACATTATTTTTCTTTAATGCATAAAGGATATAAGACCCTACCGTGCTGCCTTTGGCGTGAGGGAACACCAAAATTTTCCCAGCAATGGATTGTCCCTGCAATGGATGTCTCGGCTCTTTGATGATCCCGGTTTTCTGATCTACTGCACCAAAAAAGCTGATGGGCAAATCGGATTTCACAACTTTTCCGCGCGCTTTGCCGGAAAAGATAACTCGTCCTGTCAAGATACTCATCAACATCTCCCTGCGATCCCTGTCAGAAAAAGATACTCAATTGATAGAACCAACCTAACTGGTTTTCATTCTTTAGATTTTTAGGAGTCAGGTTAGCTATCCATCGGATGCTCCCATAGACCTCGAGTGTGAAAAATTTGATCGGTTATTTTGTCACCCCGCTGATAGGTGAACCTGAAGGATTTTTCTTTTTGGATTTTCACCCGTTGAGCTCATCTATTTTTCGGGCAATATGGTCTGACGACTATCAGCTCCGATTCTTGAATTGCAAGTTAAAAATGCCCATTGATCGCCGCTTGAACACATTGTTCCGTCGTCCCATAACGGACAACGGCCGCCTGATGAGATGGCAAATAAGTCGCGGCTTTGGCCGAGTTGGTCGCAATATATTTGATCCCCATCTCCTCAAGTGGGGCGACCACCATGCAGGTATCGGCCAATACTTTTCCACCAGCCCTTTCGATGATTTCGAGCCAGCCGTTGGCTCTGGCATCCTCTCGGACAATGGCGGAAGTGGCGATCCATAATGGTTTTTTCAATTGGCGCTGGCCAATCATTTCTGCAATCACTCTCAATTCTTCCAGCGAGGCGTGAGGACATCCCAGCGTTACCAGGTCGATTTGATTGCCTTGCTGATTCAATACGATTCTTGCGTCTTCCAGATATTGAATTTCGATCACAGCCGCATTTTGCTTGATCATTCGCTCGCCATAGGATATTGCCTCGGGCGTAAAATCCTCGATGTGGTACAGCGCCACCGCTCCGGAAGCTGCCATCGCTGCTCCCAATGCTTTGAGGCAGACTATCCGCGCGGTTTCATCGGCTGGCAGATCGATCCCATGAAAAAATGGAACGCCATTCCCAATCTTTTTGCCGACTACATAACCCAGCAAACCAAAATCAGCCGATGATTTTAATTGGCAATTGACCAAAACCCGGTGCGTCGCTAATCGGTTTTCATGAAGATGCAATCCAAATCGTGGTGTTCGACCGCAAAATGCGGCTGCTAATGCTGAGGGCCCCCCTTCTCGATTCGTTCTCGCCCCTAAGACCGAATTAGCGTAACACACTGCAGAAGATTCGCTCCAGGCAATATGCTCCCCCTTCTGGGGCACAATTCCGATGTGATACGGTGTACAGGTTAATGTCGCCCGCACGCCCATTCGTTTCAGCGCTTCGATAATCTCGAGCTGCTTTTGCGCAAATTCCTCGGGAAATCCCAGCTGCCGCCACAACTGCCGATCGATCCCAGCCGGATTCATAAATGCTGGGATATGAACCCGGGCATTCTGATCGGCCCAATCGCGCAAAAATTCCAACCCTGGATCGCCGATGTTTTTATAGCTGACTCCTGCGATCTGGGCAGAAGTTACCGCTACCATTTCTTTCGCCCCATAGATTTGGCCCAGAGCAACCAGAATCTCTATGGCTTTTTTTAAGCCAAGTCCGTGTTTGCCGTCTAATAATGCTTGTTCTTTTTTAGTAAGCTTCATGAAAAATGAGCTCCCACAGAACTGAAATGCCACAGAAATGCCTTTTGAATCGGAAAAAAATGATTTCAGACAGCCGATCTGGGATCTGAAATGATCCGATGCTGATTATTAAATTGCCTCAGCGTGATCATCCATCATTAAACGGGCATCGGCTCATTATTTGGTCACATACGGTCGTTCCACCGTATAAGTCAGCGTGAAATCCCCATTGGACGATCGGACCCGATGCGATTGATCAACCCCCCAATTGTCCTGCGCTGAATGCGTGACAAAAATATCGCCTAATGACTCAGCCGTTGTGACATCGGCATCGTAGCCTGTAAAAAAGATATGAATGTTTGCACCGTTGTAAACGCGTACCCGAACCCGCTTGAACCAATTGCCTCCGACTAACTCGCGGCTGGAGCCAGAATTCAAATCCATCTGATTACTGAGCGACGTGTAATCACAGTTCACCGCACCATAGAAAAATAGCTCGCCAGAACCAGCATTATCCTCGTCGTTATGCACCTCGATCTTTCTGAAGGTGACGATAAACAGCTCTTCATCGGCAGCCGGCTTCGCGTCCAGATCTTTTATCCGATAATGCAACACAAAATCGTTATTGCTCGAGGCACGCTGGTTGCAGCCAATCCCCCAATTGTCCGCCTGGGTATAAGCCAAATTGATCTCACCCAGCGAATCATCCGAATCGGGCCAGTCATCATCATAGCCGCTGAAATGAATGCGCAGCGAGCCATTCTCTGGGACATAAACGGTTTTTTCCCAGCAGCCTTTTCCGCCGAGATAAATTTTGGTGCCGCTATCCCGATCGAACTGACCGCTTTTGCCAGTCTCCTGACCATTCACGATACCGCTGAAAAATAGCTCGCCCGAACCGTACGGGTCTTCATCATCATTCAGATCGATGCGATCGAATTTTACCTGCAGGCGCTTGTAGCCCGTAGGCGTACCTGCATCCACGATCCAATAGTACAAGGTGAAATCGCCATTGCTGGATTTGATTTTCTGGATATTATATTGCACACCCCAGTTGGGAGGCCCAAAAGTCAGATCGATCTTGCCCAGCGAGTCATCGGCATCGGGCTCATCGCCATCATAGCCTTCGAAATGAATGGTCAGATTTTGCTCGCTCACCAACGAAACTCGGCGCTGCCATTGAGCGCCAGTCAAATAGATAGTCGAGCCGCTGCTGGCGGAAATCTCATCGCTCCATTCGGTAGAGATGCCATTCACCTCGCCCTTAAAATGAAGTT